>DATGEF010000497.1:0-6174 GCA_035310405.1 Chloroflexia bacterium
GGCGGGAATTATTGGATAGGCCGCTGGCAGGCGCGGAGCAAATAACCATCACGCGCGCGGACTTGGCCCGCGTGATGCAGGCCGCGGCCGCCTAGCCCCTTGTACAAAGTCGAGCTTAGGGCGCAAATAATTTCCAATGGCCTTCGGAGATGACTTCGACCGCGCCGTCGATTACCTGGATGGCGGTCGCATCGTCCATCACGTACCCCGGCCCCGTCAGCTTGGCCGCCCAGCGTTCGGCGGCCGCCAGGGTATTGTCCGGCAGCTGGGGGTTATCCAGGTGCGGAAACATCGCAAAATCGACCAGTCCCAGCGTCTGGTCGCTGTTGCCGGCGTTGGGCGGCCGCCACTTGACGAACTCCTGCCCGATGTGGGGGGCCAGCACCATGCTCCCGGCGCTCATGCCCACATACACCGTCTCGCCCAGCTCCGGCAAGAGGTCCGCCAGCCCCGCTTGCTGCATCCAGTAGCACAGATACAGCGGATCGCCGCCGCCCACCAGCAGCACATCCGCAGCTTCGAGGTGCGGTCGCCAGGCGGCTGGCGGGATACTGGGCAGGGCCGTGAGCTCCAGCACCCCGAACGCTTTCCACTCCGGTTGGAGGAGATTTTGGGCCGACCGCCCGACAAAGAAGGGGCCGAGCGGTTGCTCGGCGGTGGGAACGAACACCGCCGTGGCCGCGGCAATCGGTTTGCCGAGCATCGCCACCAGGGCGTTACGAATGCTCTGGTTCACGATGCCCCCGGAAGTGAGCAGTAATTTCATGATTCCTCTCCTTGCCGATTGAATGAGCGCCGCAGTGTTGCTCCGGTCACACTCCCATCCCCCAGCCCCTGGTGACACGTTTGCTCATTCTACCCCTATTACTGCTTTTGTGGAGGCGTCAAGCGTCCCAAAGCCGGAGCCGCGAGCGATCTTCGCTCGCGGCTCCGGGCTAAGGCCCGCGCCGGGGCGCGGGCCGGGGGCCCGCTACGGGGTGGTCGCGGGGCCGCAGACCACCCCACTGGTGATCGACAGATAGACGATCTTGGCGATCTGGCCGCGGGTGGCCTGGTTGAACTGGCGGAAGTAGGGGCGGTTGGTGCCGTCGCACGGCTCGCCCGGGCCGCCGCAGGTGTAGCCCGAGATGACGCCATGGCAGTAGGCCGTCTCCACGAACTGGTAGAAGGCGGTGCCCGCCAGCACGTCCTCGAAGCTGCCGGTGGCCGGGTTGCGCAGCGCCCAGCCGGCGGCCACGACGTCGATCTTGCTCAACTGGCCGCGCGTGACGTTGGCGTAGGGGCGGAAGTAGGGCCGGTGGGCGCTGTCACAGGGCTCATTGGGCCCGCCGCAATTGTAGCCCGAGACGATCGTGTCGGCCGCCGCCGTCTCGATCACGGCGAAGAAGGGATTGCTCGTCGGCACGTCGGCGAAGGTGTTGTTGCCCCCCGCTGGGGTGACGATCGGTTTGTTATAGCCGAGTACGACGATCTTGACCATCTGGGAGCGGGTCGTATTGTTATACGGCCGGAAGCTGAAGGTGCCGTCGCCGTTGGCATAGCCGCTGATCACGCCGTGGCAGGCCAGGTAGAGTACCGGCGTGTAGAAGTAGTCCGTGGCATGCACGTCGGTGAAGCTCAACGTGCAAGGCGTCGCGCTCGGGCCGACGGTGTTGGTCGGCGCGGCGGTGCGCGTGGCGGTCGCGGCTGGCGGGGACGTGGCGGTTGCCGTGGGGGCGACCGTGTTGGTCGCCCCCACCGTGCTGGTCGCCGTGGCGGTGTTGATCGCCGGGGCCGTGGCGGTGGGCGCGAACGTCGAGGTGGGTGTCGCGCTGGGCGTGACGCAGGCGACGGCGGGCGTATATTTCTGGTTATAGGGATAATATGTGGCCGCTGCCGAATCCGCGGTGCCCCCGAACATATGGATCGCCCCGTTCAACCCGTAGCCTTTGGCATAGTTGCGCACCGGGAAGAGGCTGGGGGTGCCCATGCTCCAACTGTTGGCCGCCGGGTCATAGACCACCACGTCGGTGGTGCTGGTCGTGAAGCCGCCCGAGGGCACCACGAACTTGCCGCCCACGTTGTAGCCGTGGTCGTTGCTGCGCCCAAGGGGCAGGGCGGGGCCGGACGTGATCATGTTGGTTGCCGGGTTGAATTTCTCGAAAGTGGTCTCGTCGGTCAGGGTGCCGCCGCTATACTGGCTGCCCCCGGCCAGGTAGATCTGGCCGTCCGGCATCAGCTCAGTGGCGATGTAGCCGCGGGCCTGGCTCAGGCTGGCGCTCGACTGCGCCCAGCTATCGGTCATCGGATCATAGGCCCAGATCTCGGCCCGCATTTCGGGCCCGGCCGGGTTATAGCCGCCGAAGACATAGAATTTGTTGTTGGCGACGGCCCAGCCCCCAGGGAGGCGGAGGGGCGCGGCCGGCCAGGTGGCCTTCGTGGTGAAGGAGCCGTCGAAGGGATTAAAGGCGAGCGTGCGCCCGGTGAGGACGCTGCCCGTCCCGGAGCCGCCGGCGATGAAGATCCGCACCCCTTCGGGGAAGGTGAGCACCCCGCCGGCCATGTTCGAGGTCATGGCGTCGGGGAGTTGCGGCGGTAGCAGGGTCCAGCTATTGCCGTTCAGGTCGTAGCGGTAGATGTCCTGGGTGTAGACCGTGTTGTCCGGGCGGCCGCCGAACAGAAAGATGGCGGGGCCTAAGTTCACGCCCACCGCCCGTCCCTTGTTGACCGGGATATGGGTCTGGTCGCTCCAGGCGGCGGGGACACCGCAGGCAGTCGGGGAAGCGGTCGCGGTGTTCGTGCTGGTGGCGGGCGGCGTGCTGGTCGCGGTGACCGTGCGTGTGGCGGTTGGCGGGGTGCCGGTCGCCGTCGGGGTCGGCGTGAACTGCACCACCGAGTTGACCGCGGCCAGGGCGTCGACGCGGCCATAGCCGAAGGAGTTATTCGGGATCTGGCTGCTCGGGATGCCGCCGCAGGTTTGCACCGGGCTGACGATGACGTTGGGGTTGGCGGTATTCTGCAAGATCGTCTTGGTCGTGGTGATGTCGCGGGCCAGCTGCGGGCGGGCCGACCAGAGCAGGGCGACCACGCCGACCACGTGCGGGCCGGCCATCGAGGTGCCCGAGAGATTGGCATAACTGGTGTCGCTGGTCGAATAGGAGGAGCGGTTATTCACGCCGGGAGCGGAGATGTTGGGTTTCAGCCGGTTGGACCCATCGGCGGTCACGGGGCCGCGGCTGCTAAAGCCGGCGAGCGTATTGTTGATGTCATATGCCCCGGTCGAGAAGGCGGATGCATAAATCGCGGGCGGGTTCTGCACCGTGGAGCAGCCGGGGCCGGAGTTTTGCGCCGAGGCCTCGACGAAGATGCCGGCCGCCTGCGTGGAGTCGACGATGGTCTGCAGGGTCAAGGCCGCGCAGCCTTCGCTCGCCGGGCATTCCCAGCTATTATTGATCACGTGCGGGCGCTTGGTGGGGTCGGGGTTATTGCCGCTCAGGTCGGTCGGGGCGATGAACCACTGGAAGCACTCGGTGTACCGTGCCGGCGTGCCGTTGCCCTGGTCCATGTTGTGGCAGCCGATCCACTTGGCGCCGGGGGCGACGCCGATCTGGTTGCCGCTCCCATCGTCGCCGGTCGTGGTGCCGGTGGTGTGGGTGCCGTGGCCGTTATCGTCACACGGCACCTGGGAGTTGTTGCCGCAGGGGTTGTTGGTCGCATCGTGGATCGCATCGTGCCAGTTGTAGTTGTGGTCGGCCGTGGTGCCGTTCCAGCCGCGATAATGGGGCTTGAGGGCCGCGTGCGTCCAGCGCATGCCGGTATCGGCGTTGCCGACGACGATCCCCTGGCCGGTATAGCCCATGGCCCAGACTTGCGGGGCGTTGACGTTCTGCACCCCGTACTCGATCGTGGTGGCCGCCGCCGGGGCCGCGTGCAGGTCGGCGATGGCCGGGTCCTCGATCCAGCGCTGCGTGGCGTTGGACTCGATGGCCCGCACGTCGGCGCGGGCCGCCAGCAGGTCGACGAGCGGCCGGTCGAGGGTAGTGATCAGTGCGTTGGCGACCCAGAAGGCCTGGTAGGGGAGGCCGCGGGCGGCCAGCAGGGCCCGGAGCGGCTGCTGGCTTTGCTCGGCATGGGAATGCAGCGTGGTATAGACATACCAGCCGCGGGCGTCCTGGTCGGTCATGGTGTAGGCGGCACTGAGGTCCGCCTGGTCGGCGAGCAAAATCACGGCCGAGGTGGATTGCCCGTTGGCGGTGTCGGCGAGAACCTTGGACTCGACTTTGCTGGCCGGGGCGGGCGGCGCACTGGCGCGGACCCCCGGCTGGGCCGTGGGGAGGGCGGCCGCCAGGGCGATGGCGAGGACAAATAACGGGAGGATCAGATGTTGGACGGTGAAGGGCCTGGGCATGGAGCGTTCCTTTCCTGAAGAGCCGGGAATCAAACCTGCCCGATCTGCGCGGCGGACAGGGGTGCCTTCATTATAGCACGAAGTCCGAGGCCGACGATCGTTTTTGGATCGCTTTTTTCACGATCGGCGATCGGTTCCTGATCGGGCGCGTGCTATAGTAACAATAACAAGTGTAGCAAGTGCCCCGTCGTTATTCGGACCCCACGGAGGTCCTGCAGTAATCCAGTATGCTGCTAAAGCATGAGCGAAGGAGTAATGTTTCGATGAAGCGGTTCTTCATGACCCTGTTGGCAGTGGCTTTCCTGTTCGGCTTCGGGGTGCAGCAGACGTTTGCCGCCCCGGCCGGCGGCACGGTGAGCGGCAAAGTCATTCGCTGGGATGGCACCCCCGTGGCGGGCGCGACGATCCGGGTGCTCACCGGCGCGCTGGAGTCGACGACGGAGCTGGCGCGCACGACGACGGCGGCCGACGGCTCATATACCGTCAGCCTGCCGCTCGGCCAGACCTGCTGGGTCCATGTGGATACCTTCGGCTCCTGGTGGGGCTATAGCTACGCGCCGGCCTTTACCTTGCGCGCCGGGGAAGCGGTCTCGCAGGTCTTCTTTGCCATTGGGCCGCGCGACGTGAAAGAGATCGCCCTGCCGGTGCCGGTCAGCAACATCGCCCCGGCCCTGGGCACGAATCCGGCCCCGCACGTCGCGGCGCAGCCGGTGGCCGTGGTCGCCAAGTCCTATATCGCGCAGGTCAAGCCGCTGGTCGGGACCAACGCGGCCGGGGCCGCCCCGCCGATTACGCTGGTTGGGGCCCTGGCGACCACCCGTCCGCACACGCTCCCGACCACCGGCGCGCATGCGGGTGACAGCCTCGGGCTCGGCTTTCTCGCCGGCCTGGCACTGCTCGCCGCCGGGCTCCTGACCCGGCGCCTGCGCCCCGTCCGCGCCTGACCGCCGCCCGGGAATCGCTCTCAACGGCCCGCCCCACCCGGAAATCGCCCTTAAGGAGCGATTCCCGGGTGGGGCGGGCCGTTGAGGGGTAGGTAGTAGGGTTGGCGATCGGGGAAGTAGGGCAGCAAGGTCCGGTTGAGCTCGGCACCGAGGTCTCGTACATACACCACGGGACCCCGCAGGAGGGGGTCCTCGGCAAAGAAGATCTTGCCGAAGTCCCGGCGGGGGAACCCGCGCTGCAGCCCGACAAAGACGAGCGCGTGGTCGAGATGGGCGGCCGTCACCCGCCGCCAGGTCGTGGCGTCCACGTCGTTATAGCCGGTATAGGCCCGGACCTGCCCGGGCAGCACCTGCGCCAGGTTATACACCACCAGCCCGGCCAGCAGGATCGCCGGCACCCCCCAGGCGGCTCCGGCCCCTGGGGCCCTGCTCCCGGGAGCTGGAGCCGCCCGGGTGACCAGTTGCCCCAGGACCTGCACCCCCCGCCCGCTCAGGATGAGCAAGAAGGGGAGGGCCTCATACCAGTAGCGGGGCCCAAAGATCGTCGTCGCGGACCACCAGGCAAAGTAGACCGCGGCCAGACCCAGGAAGCCGCCCAGCAAAAAGAGAGTCCAGCGCGCCTGGCGGCCGGGCGCCATGACGGCCCCGACCAGGGCGAGCACGATCGGGGCCGCGGCCAGCACTGGCGGCCAGCCGAAGAGCACGGCCGCCAGGGTGCGGCCATAGAGCAGGGCATTGAACAGCCCGAGCGCCGGGCTGTGCCCGCCTTCTTCCGGCCCGAACCCCGGCCCGAACCCCAGCTGATCGTAGGACCCCACCAGCTCCTGGGCGAGCCGGAACGGC
>DATGEF010000498.1:0-3946 GCA_035310405.1 Chloroflexia bacterium
CTCCACCTGGTCAGTGGGGCCTTGCTCGAATTGTCGGCGCGCCACGTGCTGCCGATTAGCTTCCTCGACGCGAATTCCTCGCTCATCTTCGGCCTGGTGGCCGGCGGGTCCCTGCTGATCGCCGCGTTGCCGGTGTGGTACCCGGCGCCGACCGCGGAGCCCGCCCCCGCGCCAGCCACGTCCTGACGCGGCGGCGCAAACCCGACCAACGTGTCTGACCACGCTGAACCTGCTCACCGGCCCCACCCTCCTGGAGCGCCTGCCAGTCTATGATTTCACGCCCGGCCCCGGCCTGATCGCCGCGTTCCAGCCGGGGCCGGGCGCGGTGGTGCGGTTGCCCTTCGCGGGGCAGTAGGGCCTTTCAGGACTGGGGGATTCAGCGGATCACAACCGGGCTTCTACATAGGAGCGACGGCCGCATAACAGGGCCGGTGGGATCACAGCGGATGATCAACATGCCTTGTCCCGCTTGCGCCGCACGGAGCTGCGGGATATGACTAAAAAAGCGCAGGCCATCCCGGTTTAGCGTGAATAATGAGGACGGCTCAGTGCCGAGAGATACATTATCGCTCGCGCCACAGTTGCCTTGCAGCGTTTCCCCCGGTCGCATGGTCACGCTCGCACCCAGTTGATAGGGATTTGTGCAAGCGACCAGATAGTCAGGCGCCGTACTGAACTTGTCGGCCACCGCCGGCAGGACAACGCCGAGGAGGGCACACAGCCCGAAGCTAAGCGCCATGAAGCCCCCATACCACAGCCAAAACGGCGGAGACAGCCGGTAGGTATCCGGCCGGGCGGCGGGCACCGCGAAGGCAGGGGGCGGCGGGGGCGGCCCGGCCCCGGCGGGCGCCAGCCGCGCGTTGAGATTCTGCGGCGCAAGGGGAGGCGTCGACGAATCCATAAACCCTCCTACGATTTCAGTATACCACTTGCTCCAACTCCTTGCCCCCTACCAACGACAATGGGGTGCGCTGAATTGTTTTGCAGCGAGAGGGCGGAGGCGTATCCGCCCTTCTGCGCACGCCGGCGGTCTGGGGTGGTAGGGGCACGGCGTGCCGTGCCTATATGCATCAACCGAAGCGCGCGGCAGGGCCTGGGGCGGGACGCCTGGCGGCTGAAGCCGCGGCAACAACGGGCGAAGCCCGCCTACGCGGGCTGACGGGCATCCTGGCAGCGCGAGTCGCCGCGCGTTGTCACGTAGCTACCCGTGCCTGTTAGGTTGATGCGTATAGGGCACGGCACACCGTGCCCTGGGCGGGAGCCCGCCCGGGGCGGATTCCGCGCCACCCGGGGGTCGCCGTGCTCCCCACCGCGGCACGGCACGCCGTGCCCCTACCCAGGCCAAACAATGACGCACACCCACGACAACGGCCGGATCGCCGCGTTCCAGCCGGGGCCGGGCCGCCCGGCCCGGGGTCACTGCAACATGGGTAATGCGATTCGCGCCCAACGGCTCTTGACTCCCGGCCCAATCTCGGCTATCATACTTTTCAAGGTTCCTTGCTCCTTGTTTCTCCTTTGAACCGCCCCCTCTTTTGTCTTGATGAGCCGAGTAGCGACAGGCAACAATGTACCGAATTCCAATCCCTAAAATTTGCTGCGCAGGCAGGCAGTTCTACCGCCTGCGAGCGTGAAAGCCACGGATGATTGTAGAAAAATGTAGCAGTGTTCGATGACATGAGGAGATTAGTATAAGTTATGCGAATAGTTGCTGTTTTGCGCTGCGGCGCCTTGCTGGGTGTGTTGCTGCTGACCGCGTGCGGGGGGAGCTTGGATACGCCGACGGCGGTGCCGGCCACGTCGGGAGCGACCCCGCCGGCCGCGTCCAAGCCCCTGACCAAGATCGTCGTGGCTATGGGCTACATCCCCAATGTGCAGTTCGCCCCCTATTATGTGGCCGAGGACAAGGGCTATTATGCCGCCGAAGGGCTGCAGGTCGAATTCAAATACGGCCAGGTGAACGACCTGCTGAAAGTCGTGGCGCAGGGCGATATCGACTTCGCCAACGTCAGCGGCGACGAGATGGTGCCGGCCGTGGCCCAGGGCATCCCGGTGCGCTATATCATGACCCAGTATTATCATTACCCGATCGCGGCCGTGGCCATCAGCGGCCAGGGGGCGCCGCTGACCAAGCCGGCCGATCTCAAGGGGCGCAAGATCGGCATCCCCGGGCCCTACGGCTCCAATTATATCGGCCTCAAGGCCCTGCTGAAAGTCGCGGGCCTGCAGGAAAGCGATATCCAGGAGCAATCGATCGGCTATACCCAGGTCCCCGCCCTCTTGAATAAGCAGGTCGACGTGGCCATGGTCTACTCGATGAACGAGCCGGTCCAGATCCAGAGCGCGGGGAAGACCGTGCAGATCTTGCAGGTCGCCGACTCCTTCGACCTGGCCGCCGTGGGGGTGGCCACCGGCGAGAAAAAGATCAAGGACAACCCCGACCAGATCCGGGCCTTTCTGCGGGCGACGCTGAAGGGGACGGACGATACTCTGAAGAACCCGGATGCGGCGTTTACCAGCAGTATGGCCCGGACTCCGGAGATCCAGGGCAAAACCGCCGAGATGGCGCTGCAGCGGGCCGTGCTGACGGCCACCCTGCCCTTCATGACCCCGCCGGCCGGCCGGGCGCCGGGCAGCAGCGATGCCGAGACCTGGAAGCGGACGGAAGAGTTCCTACGCAGTATCGGCCAGAGCAAGCAGCCCATCGATCCGGCAACCCTGTACACGAACGAGTTCCTCAACCCGGCACCGCAGTAACGCCGGGGTGGGGCCCGCCGTTAGGGCGGGGGCGGGGGAACCATGGGCAAGAGCGAGTTGTAGTCTTGCCAGCTCGAATCGAATTTCTGGTGATCCTGATCGGCATACGTGCGCAGCCGGCTCACCTCGCCTTGTGCGTTGTCCAGCGCCTGTTTAGCCCGTAACAGCGTGGCGTAATTATCGGTGCTGTTGTTCTGGGCATAGACCGTGGCCGCGGCCGTGTAGGTCGTGTCCGCATCCTGGGCTGTTTTCTGGGCATCGTTCAGGTCGCGGAGCTTCTGGAGGTAATCCGCAGCCACGGCGAGCGCATCGGCGCGCGCGGCGAGCGCGTCGCTCACCTGGCCCAGATGATGCTCGTAGAGGAGCGGCGCCGTCAGCTGGGCAGTCTGCCCCTTGTAGATCGTATTCGCGTGTGTGTAGTTTTCAAAGAGCGCGATGGCATCCTTCGGCGTGATCATACCATCGTCGGCCTGATGGAGACTGTTGACGACGTCGTTGTCGCCGGCGCGGACCTGCTGGACCAGCGCCGTGATCTGATCACTGTAGATCCCGGCGGCGGTCGCCGCCGTGGCCGCCGGGATGGCGGTGAGCGTGGCGGCACTCGCCGCCCCGGCCGTGGCGGTCGCAGCCCCGGCCGCTGCGGCTGCCGCCGTCGCCGCCCGGTCGGCGGTGGGCGGGGGGGTTGATACCAGCAGGGTCCCCAGCCCCCCGCTGAGGGCCACCCCAATGCCCCCCAACAGAGCCAGCACGACCAGCGCCCCCAGCAGCAGGGGCAAGCGGGAGCGGCGGGCCGCAGCGGGGGCCGGGCGGCCGGGCGCGGCGGCGGGCCCCATGTGGGCCTCGTCGAAGACGCCATAAGCCGGCGGCTGCACGGGGGCCCCGGGATAGCCCCCCCCGACCCCCTCCTCCCGCGGGCTGCCCGATAAGGTCTGCGGGCTATAATCGCTCACCCCGCGGCCGACCGAGCGGTGCGCGAGCACATCGCCCACGGCGTGCGGCCGGACGGCGTCCGCCGGGGCCGGGCGGCCATACGGCGCCGGCGGGGTGGGGGGCTCGCCGGCTGGCGGCGCAGGGTCGACCGCCGCCGGCGGTTCCTGGGCCCAGTCGGCCAGGACCGGGGCCGGGGGGGCCGAATCGGGGGGCTGGATGACTACTGGGGCCGGGGCCGGCGGGAGGGGGCGGGGCGGCG
>DATGEF010000499.1:0-2915 GCA_035310405.1 Chloroflexia bacterium
TGGGGTCCGAAACAGCGTCGCAATTGGCGCAGCAGTAGCTTATGCACCCCTCACTTTTCCGCAAATGTCGTAATGGTCATCGTCTGGTTGTGTAACTCGCACTTCGCCGCCGGCGTAAACGGCGAAATCTCGCCGTACGAGTAAAAGCCCGCCAGCACCGCCTGCTCGCCCAAGACGTCGCGGACGCTTTCGACCTCTTCTTCGATCCGCTGCTGTAACACCAGCTTGCGCCCCACGCAACTGATCAGGATCGCCAGGTCCGGGGGCGTGGCCCCCCCGGCCTGGTAGCTAATCTGGGCGGCGCCGCCGGCGCCGTCGATCAGCCGCTCGAAGTTCGCCTTCATCAGGCGCGCATACGACCCCGGGGGCATATCGCCCGCGAACGTCAGGCTCTGCTCTTGCTCGTTGATCGCCAGCAGCGTCCGGACCACCCCCGTCTCGCCGTCGGGGGTGCGCAGGCTCAACGGGAAGCGCAGCCCACTGGCCGGCAAGCCCGCGGCCTGGTCGGCCAGGTAGGTCTTGTAGAGACTCAAGGCGGACTGGCCATCCAGCTCATATAAGATATTCCCCTGCGCCCGGGTGATCAGCCGTTCGGGGCCAAAGGAGTCCCAGCCGCCCAGCGAGCCATACCCCACCCGCAGCCGGGCGCCATAGAGGCCGAGGGCCGTCACGATCCCGGGTTGGGGGGGCCCATCCAGGCACACGAAAGTTTCCCCGAACCGGTCGCCATCGCCTGCCAGGCCCCCGGTGACCGCAACCCCCGGCGGCAGGTGCTGGACCAGTCCCGCGACGAGCGCGCTGCCGTTCACCTGGAGTCCATCCGACAACACAAAGACATGCACCAACTCGCCGGGCGGCAGGGCGGCGGCGAGCTGGACGCCGGCCGCAAAGCTGTCCGCCACGGCGGCCAACGCCACCTGGGCACACTGGAGCGGGGTCTGCTCAAAATGCACCGCCGTGATCACCACCGAGTCGTCCAGGACCTGGGTGCCGTAGATCTCGCCGGCCGTCGAGCAGCCGAGAATATGGGCTTGCGGATAGGTGGCGCGCAGCACGGGGTAGAAGGTGGATTGGCGCAGCAGGTGCGGGGCGCCAAAGACCAGCACCAGTTGGGCGGGCGCCGGCAGCGCGGAGGGGTGCGGTAAGGCGCCGTCCCCCCCGAGCCAGTGCTGTTGCTCGATATACATCGTATGCGTCTCCTCTGATCAAGATCTCTGCCAACCGGACCCGGGCGGGACAGGCGCGCCTACATGCGAGGTTGAGCAGGTCGTGTGGAGAGTGAGCGTTCCGCAAATAGGATACCTTGCTCTGATTATAGCACAAAGGGCAACGGACTCTAAGAGATAGGACGTACGCCGTAGGGCTGTGGCCAAGTCCGCGCGGCCGCCTGCGGGTCAGGCAATTGTCATTCTGAACGCAGTGAAGAATCCGTCTCTGCCACGTGGAGACGGACTCTTCGCTACGCTCAGAGTGACAAAATCTCGACTTTGCAACAGCCGTGACGTACGCCGTAGGGTGGGGGGCGGGGCGCGGGTTCGTAGTAGGCACTTTAGTGCCCGCCTCGCGCCCCAGCCCTCCACCGACGGCGTATCTCCTATAAGAGAAAGATAAGCGGGAGTCGGGCGGGGTATAAGAAAAGAATAAGCGTCGTGTCCCCCCGGGGCTAAGTCGGATATAATAGGGCTATGCTATATGATGAAGGGAGTGTGCCTGGATGACGGGACGGTCCGGGAACGTGGTCACCCAGCCGCTGGAGACGGGGCCCCGTCTGCGGCTGCGCCTCGGCCTGCGCATCTTGCGGGCCGTGCCGCTGCCCAACACGGATGTGCCGCCCGCCTCCCGGATGGTGCGGGTCGGCGGCACGCTGGCCGCCCTGGCGGCGGTGACCCTGGTCCTCTGGCCGCTGCGCGACACGATCGGCCTGCTCAATAGCGGCCTGGCCTACCTGGTGGTGGTCGTTGGCACGACCGTCCTGGCGGGCCAACGGGCGGGCATCCTGGCCGCCGTGCTGGGCTTTGCCCTGTTCGACTTTTTCCTGGTGCCCCCCTACCTGACCTTCGCCATGGACAACCCGGCGCAGATCCTGGCCCTGTTCGTGTTCCTCGGCGTGTCGCTGTTGTTGAGCTCGCTGATCGCCGGGGCGCGCGAGCAAGCGCGCGAAGCGCGGCGCCATGCGGAGGATGTCTCGCGCCTCTACGAGCTGAGCCAGGCGATCATCGGCGCGCACCAGCTGAGCGAGGTGCTGCCGGCGATCGCGACCAAGATCGTCGACGTCTTCCACGCCCAGGTCTGCTGGATCCTGGTGCCGGACGCGGCGGGCCAGCTGAGCGTCCAGGCCCAGGCGCCCCCGGACGCGCGGGCCCTGACGCCGGGCGAGACGACCCTGGCCGGGTGGGCTTTCCGCCACTGCACGGTGCCGCGGCCGCCGGGCCGCCCGCTGTCCGCCCTCGACCAGCAGATCCGCGACGGCCGCTCGGCCTTCGTGCCCCTCTGCACCGCCGAGCGGCCGATCGGGCTGCTGGTCGTCGCCGATAAGATCGACCGCCGGCCCTTTACCGTCGCCGAGCGCACGGTGCTGGCCACGTTCGCCGACCAGGCGGTCGTGGCCCTGGAGCGCCTCGATCTCCTGCACGAAGCCGCCCGGGCCGAGCTGCTGGCCCGCACCGACGAGCTCAAGTCGGCGCTGATGTCGGCCGTGTCGCACGATCTGCGCACCCCCCTGGCCTCGATCATCGCCTCGGTGACCAGCCTGCTGGAGCCCGATCTGCACTGGGAAGCCGACACGCAGCACGATCTCCTGCAGGGCATTTACGACGAGGCCTGGCGCCTCAACCGGCTGGTCGGCAACCTGCTCGACATGTCGCGCATCGAGGGCGGGGCGCTCCACCCCGAGAAGGACTGGTACGCGATCGAGG
>DATGEF010000500.1:0-4653 GCA_035310405.1 Chloroflexia bacterium
CCATGCCGGTGCTCTTCTTTATCGCGGTGAACCTGCGGCCGAATAACTTCGCCCGCTACATCGTCCCGGCGATCCCGTTCCTTTGTATGACCGCCGCCATCGCCCTGCGGACCATCGTGGGGACGCTGCTGAGTCCGACGCTGATGGCCGTGCGGGCCTATACCCTCGACCATCCGCGCCCGCTGCTGCGCACCCTGACGGCGGGCCGGGTCTTGCGCGTGCTGGGGCCGGCCGCGCTGACGGCCGGCGCGCTGATCGTCGCCACGCCATCCTGGCTGGACGTCATCCGCTATGATGGTTATACGCTGGGGCCGGATACCCGTAACGCCGCCCAAAGCTGGTTTGAGCAAGCGGTGCCGGCCGGCGCGCGGGTCCTGGTGGAAGGCGGCGAGAGCTTCGAGCGCACATCCAACCTGGGGCCCCAGTTGTGGCCCACGCCCGCCCAACTCGCCGCCTGGGGGCCCAACGAGGAGCGGGAGCGCTTCTTTTGGCGCCAGCTGGGCGCCGCCGTGAGCGCGGCGCCCAGCTACTCGTTGACGCTGGTGCCCGCCTTTGAGCGCCGGAACGAGGAGGTCGGCACGACGCGGCTGGCCGTCGCGGTGCAGTCGGTCGCCGAATACGGCTGGCCCGACTATGTGGTGCTCCTCAGCTGGCGGAGCGACGACCTGCGGCCGGGCTCGCCGGCCCCACTCTGGCAATCGCTGAACAGCGCCTATAGCCTGGTGCAGACCTTCGGCTGCCAGCCCTGCTTCCCGGAGGACTATTATGCCTGGCGCATGGACTACCCGACGCTGGAGAGCATTCCCCTCGCCGGGGGCGCCCCGTTGATCGGCGGGCCGGAGGTGCGGATCTTCCAGTACAAGACCACGCCGTTCCCCGTCCGCAGCGGAGCGGGGGCGGGGCGGGAGGCCGCCCCGCCCCGCCCCGCGCCCTAGCCTTCCCTGCCGGTGACCCGCCCGGCGACCTCGCCCATTTTATCGCCGACCGTGGATGTGACCCGCTGGGCGGTATCGCCGAGGCCCTGGAGCGCATGGCCAAAGATGCGGCCGGCGTGCTCAAGCCCCAGCTGGTGGTGCATCCGCCCGCGGATCTCCGCCTCCAGGTCCGCAATTTGCGCGTCGAGGTCGTCGCGCCGCTTGCGGAGGCCGTTCAGATCGCCGATCACTTTCTCCAGCGCGCGGCCGCGGGTGGTCTTGCCGCGGGCCGCCCCGGCCCGCGCGCCCCGGCCGGCCCGCGGCGCGCCCGCGGCGGCCCCGCGGGCGCCTTTGCCCCGCGCGGCCCCCGGGCGCGCGGCCAGGCCGCGCAGCACGCCCTCCGTGATCAGGTCCTTGTAAGGCAGGGTCAGGCTGGCCTGGATCTCCTTCAGTGTGGCCTGGGGATGATCGGCCTTGTAGGCGTCCACGACCGCCCGGGTCTCCGCTTTTTGTGCGTCGTTGAGCTTTTGCCGTTTGGGTGTAGTATCAGCCATAACAGTGTCTCCTTCTGCCCACCCGTCGCCGGGCGGCGCCTATCCTAAGAGTGCAGAATCGCTGGGGGGCGCCAGCCGTGCCAGCAACGTCCCCAGGGTGCCGCAAAGGGCGGGTAAGTCCCGGTTGCGCGGCGTGAGCCGGAACAGCCGGATCTCCCCCCAGGCCGTGCCCGTCCAAAAAGGCACAACGGTCTCGTTGCGCAGGCGGCCAGCGTCGAGCAGCGCATAGCCGGCCTCCTGCCGTCCCGAATAGCTGCCCAGGGTGCCGCGCAGGTGCGCGTCGAGCAGCGCCGCGGCCTCCGGCGTGCCGGCCAACGCCAGCAGGGTCACGCCCAGGCTTTCCAGCTGCGGATCGCCCATCCAGAGCAGGATCGCGCAGGCGAGCGCGAGGCGCGGATACAGGGCCGTGATGCGGGCGGCGACCTGCTGCGGGGCGGGGGGCGCCGCCGGCCGCAGGGCAATCCGGTGGTGGCCGACCGCCCCCAACGTGCGCCGCAACACATATGGGGAAAGTAAATCGTCCCAGCCGATATACGGGTAGCCGCCGCCGGCCGCGGCGGGCAACGGTTCACCGCGGTCCACCGCGGCGAGCAGCCGCCGGGCGAGCGGGTCGATCGCCAGCGTGGGCGCTTCGCGGAGCAGCTCCGCCGCCGCGTCGGCCTGGCCCAGGTTGGCCAGGGCCGTGGCCAGCAAGCGCACCCGCGCGGCCGCCGGGCGGGTGCCTTCCAGGGGCTCAGTGGACGCAGGCGCCGCCGGGCCCGCATCGGCCAGCACGGCCCGCGCCAGCGCGTGATCCCCCAGCACCCCGGCGACCTCGGCCACATGGGTCCGATCCAGGATGCGCGCCGCCGGGGTCAGCTGGGCGGCGGCGCGGGCCAGCAGCGGCACGGCGCTGGCGAGATCGCCCCCTGTCGCCCAGCGCATCCAGGCCAGTGTGGTCAGCGCATAGACATTGTCGGGGTCGACATCGCGTAAGGTCGCTTCGAGCGTGGCCATGGCCGCGTCCGGCTGGCCGTTGTAAAAATAGGCCAGGCTCAGGTTATTGCGCGGCTGCGGGTAGCGCGGCGCACTGCGGATGGCGTCGCGCAATTCGGGCAGGGCCTTCGCGGGATCATCGCTAAACAAAAGCCGCAACCGGCCGCGCTCCGCCCCCATCAACGCTTTGTCCTGCGTATCGGCCGCCAGGCCGGTTAGGCCGGGCTCTCCCTGCATGAACGTGGTCAAGCTCTCCAGCAAGCTGCGCGCATCCGGTAGATCGGGGCTGGCGACCACATGTTGCACTTCGTTGCGGTAGCTGCGCAGGCTGTGCAAGGCATGCATGGGCGCCCCGGCCCACAGGTACACCTGGGCCAGGTTATAGAGCACCAGGGGATCATGCGGCGCGATCAGGAGCGCCTGGGCCAAGGTCGCCAGGCCCTTTTGCAGATCGCCGGTGCGCGCCAAGAGCAGGCCGAGCAGGCTGAGGATCTCCGCGTGGCCCGGCGCGTTGGCGTTCAGGCGGCGGCACATGGCCAGGGCATCGGCGCTGCGGCCCTGGGCGGCCAGCCGGCTCGCGTGCTCCAGCGCCGCGGCGGTCGCCTCACTCATCGGCCCCAGCACCAGGTCGGCGTCGCGCGGCCGGGCCGGCTCTCGCCCCGATAAGTTACGCACTAGGTCCCGACTCCCTCCGGCCGCTGATCGCGCCCCACCAGATCCCAATACAACGACATATACACGACCCTGCGATCTAAATTATTTAATAGGCTTTTGATTGCCGTCAAGTATTCTGATACACGGCATTTACACGACCCTTGCGATCTAAATCGATCTAAGTTGATCTAAGTTATTGTAATAGACTTTTGATCTGCCGTCAAGTATTCTGATCCCGCAATCGCGTAATTAGAGTACGCCAATACGCAACGAAAAAGTTGCATAGTTCTTTTTACCAGGTGATCGATCAACATTTCAGGCTTTTTGAGGTGGAGTGCGGTGAGTTGTGGATAAGCGCATCCAGGCAGTCCGCAATTAGCCGCGGTGGATAACCCAACCCGCCAGGCGTTCGTGCCCGAACTGATGGGCCGCCAGCACCTGGTGAATTCGAAGGATGTTGCGGCTGCTAAAGAAGCGTTGCGTGTTCGACCGCACGATCCCGCCAGACAATTTCCGCAATTCCCCCGCCGGGCGCTATAGGGACAGTGACAGTGCAGGATGGATCGGGCCGATCCAAGCGGCCCGGCGATCAGCAAAATCGCACGATTTTGCTGCCGCGATCTCTAGAACATTTGTACGGAATATGGTATAATGTGGCAAGGGTAACACTGCGCCCGGCGGGCCCGCCGGCCCAGAGCTTTCAAAGAAAGGTCAAGACGATGAATAACGGGAAACGAATCAACCCGCTGAGCCGGCGGCCGCGCCGGCAACGCCTGGTGGTCGCCGTCCGCGGCGCGGCGGGCTCCGGCAAGAGTGTCTTCGCCGCGACGCTGGCCGACGCCGGGCTCGGGCGCCTCTGCTACTTCGACGTGGAGCGCAAGGCGCGCCTGATGGCCGGCAGCGACGGCAGCAAATTTGACGCGATCGAGATCCAGCACCCCGACGAGCTGCCCGAGTTCATCGAGTGGGCCCTCGTCGGCGAGGGCCGCCAGCAGGGCTACACCTGCTATGTGCTCGACTCGTGGGCCATGTACTTCGGGCGCAAGCACCGCGAGACCGTCCAGGCCGTCCGCGAGCGGACGGGCGACCCGACCGCCCAACCGAGCGCCGACGAGCTGGCCGCCGACCAGATGATCTTCCAGGAGGTCCTGCGGCGCCTCTGCATCGACAGCGGCGCCTGCGTGGTCGTCACCGACCAGATCGCCGCCAAGGGCCGCGAGGACCGCGAGGAGAACGAGCTCGGCCGCGTGCTGCCGATGACGAGCGGCGGCCTGGAATACTTCGTCGACGTGATGGTCGAAGCCAGCGTGCGCGTGGTCGACTTCGAGACGGAGCGCGTGTTCCGCGTGATCAAGACCAACAGCCCGGCCTTCCCGGTCGGCATGGAGCTCATCAACCCGACCTTCGCCGACTTCCTGGCGCAATTGGGCGAAGGCGTGGTCGCCGTCGATGCAGTCGCGGTGCCCGAGGTCGCCGCCGTGCTGGACGAGATCACGCCGCTGGCCCTGGTCCGCCCGGCCGGGCCGACCCTGGACGATCTGCGCACCCTGGCCCAG
>DATGEF010000501.1:0-5506 GCA_035310405.1 Chloroflexia bacterium
CTGTCCCGCGCTGGGGGGGCGCGGACCCCGAGCCGGTTCACGGCTGGGTGATGCGGGTCCGCCCCCCAGCGTGGAGGGGGGCCCGGCCGAGTCCTAGGGCGGCATCGCGGGACAGAGCCCGCTCCTACCGCCCGGGATGGCGGCGACCCAATGCGGAGGGCAGCGTGCTGACCGTCTGTGGGAGAGGGCTCTGCCCTCGAAGCTCTGGCCGCGCGGGTGAGTTGGCAGAATGGGGAATGCGGAGGGCGGATCGCTGACCGCTGTTCGCGAAGCGGTGCGTAGCACATCGCTGACCGCTCGTCTGCTGACCGCGCGTCCCAATGCCGAACCCTCGCCCGCGCACGGGAGCGGGCAGGGTAAGGGCCCCCGGCTGACGACTGACGACTGACGACTAACTTAGCGAAGGAGGATCACAATGGGCGATGATGAACTGAGCCCCGAGAACGCGGCGCCGGCGGAGGCGCCAGAGGCGGCGCGGGAGGCGGCGCCGGCGCCACTGGGGTCGCCGGATGGCGGGGCGACCGAGCAGCAGGCGGCCGAGGTGTTGAAGACGGCGATCAAGGCGCACCTGCCCGTGGCCCTGCACAGCTGCCTGCGGGGCCGCACGATCGCCGAGGTCGAGCAGGCGCTCGTCGACGGCCAGGCGCTGTACGCGCAGGTGCGCCAGGCGGTGACGGCCGAACTCGCCGCGCTCGTGCCCGCAGCGCACGCCACGGCCGGCGCGCCCCCGGTCCCGGCCAACCCGTTCGACCTGATCCGGGCCGGCCTGAGCGCGGTGCTGCGGACGTAGTCGTCAGTCGTCAGTCGTCAGTCGTCAGTGAGACGAGTAGGCAGTAGGCAGTCGGCAGTCGGCAGGGCGACGCGGCGGCAGGCGGCAGGCGGCAGGCGGCAGTAAGACGAGTCGGCAGTCGGCAGGCGGCAGTACGACGAGTAGGCAATCAGCAATCGGCAAGAGGAGGATGGGGGTATGGCGTTTTTACTGGCGGATGCGGCGAAGCTGACCCAGAATATGCTGGTGCGCGGGGTGATCGAGACGTTGATCGCCGAGTCGAGCGTGCTCCAGTACCTGCCGTTCCTGACCGTGACCGGGTCGGGCGTGGCCTATAACCAGGAGCGCCAGTTGGCCACGGCCGAGTGGCACGCGGTGAACGATACCTGGCAGGACTCCGAGCTGGGCATCACCCAGGCGGTGGCTGGGCTCAAGATCCTGGGCGGCGATGCGGACGTCGACAGCTTCTTGCAGCAGACGTATGCCGACAAGAACGATATCCAGGCCCTGGTGGTGCAAAGCAAGGCCAAGTCGGTGGCCTACGCCTTCAACCAGGCCTTCTTTTACGGCGACAGCAGCCGCGACCCCAACCAGTTCGACGGGCTGGCCACGCAGGCCGGCGTCCCCGTGGCGGGCTATGCCGGCCTCGACGCCACCCACCGCGCCTTCGCGGCCACGGCCAACGGCGCGCCCCTGGCCCTCGACCAGATGGACCAGCTGATCGACGCGGTCAAGCCGGGCAAGCCGGACGCCCTGTTCATGAGCAAGCGCAGCCGGCGCAAGCTCTCCAACCTGCGGCGCGCCAGCGGCAACCTGCTGGAAACGGGCGTCGACGCCTTCGGCCGCCGCGCCATGTTCTACGACGGCATCCCGATCGGCATCGACGAGAATATCGCCGACGGCGAGGACCAGGGCACCAGCACGGGCGTCTGCTCCAGCATCTTCGCCGTCAAGTTCGGCTTCCAGACCGGGGTCTGCGGCCTGCAAAACGGCATGATCTCGGCCCTGCCGGTCGGCCCGCTGGAGACCAAAGACGCGGTGCGCACCCGCATCAAGTGGTACGTCGGCCTGGCCATCTTCCGCCCCATCGCCTACGCCCGCCTGGCCGGCGTCAAGGACTAGTCCTGAGTTGAAAGTCCTGAGTTCAAAGTAGCCGATACGCAGTCCAGGATTAGTCCGGAGGCGAAAGTCCTGAGTTGAACGTAGCGTTCGTCGTCACTTTCAACTCAGGACTTTTAACTCAGGACTGGAAAAGTAGCCGATACGTAGTCCGGGATTAGTCCGGAGTCGCAAGTCCTGAGTTGAAAGTAGCGTTCGTCGTCACTTTCAACTCAGGACTTTTAACTCAGGACTGGAAAGGAGGGGGGATGGTCGAGCTGCTGGCGCTGGGGCTGGTGCTGGGGCTGGCGGCGATCGGGGCGGGGCGGCTGCGCGGGCTGGCGGCGGACCTGCGCGCGCTGGCCGCGGGGCTGGGGCAGATCCAGGCCACGCTGGCCGCGGTGCAGGCGGGCCAGGCGGCGACCCGCGGCACGCTCGCCCAGCTGGCGCGGACGCAGCAGGTGGAGGCGCTGCGCCGCGACCTGCTGGCCGAGCTGCGGCCCCTGATCGCCGATACCGTCGACCTGCGGCTGGCTGCCGCCCGGCGGGGCCGGCGGGCGGCGGGGACCACGGTGCAGACCGGGGGCGGCCCGGCCACCGTCGGGCCGGATGGGCGGCGCGGCGTGTTCGTCGCGGGCAGCACGGCGACGTTCGGCGGCCCGGTCCAGACCGGCGATGGGCTCCCCGCCGCCGCGCCGGGCGCCGCGGGCCGCCGGGAACCGCGATGAGCCGGACGCTGCACGCCGTGTGGATCGGAAAGGCGGGACCGTTTATGGAAGCAACCGATATGGGCCAGCCGGTGGCCTGGATCCTCGACGGCGTCGGGCCGATCCCGGCGCCGATCGCCGCCTGGCTGACCCACGCCGGCGAGCCGCTGCGCCTGGCGCGCTTCGGCCGGGTGCGCGCGGTGCGATCGCACGATTTCGGCCCCCCGGCCGGCGTCCGCCCGGTCGTGATCTGCGAGAAGTACGCCGCGGTGCTGCTCGCCGCCGCCCCACCGTGGGATGTGCAGGGCGTCTTGCTGAGCGCGGACGAAGTCCTGAGTTAAAAGTGCTGAGTGCTGAGTGGTGACGCGTGACCAGCGATCGGTGAGCCGGGCCCCGGGATCGGGCCCGGCTCACTGCTTAAAGCCTTGCCGCTCCGGCCCCGCCATGCTACAATGCAGGAGCGCAAAGTCGCCGGCCCGGAGCTGGCGGGCGGGCAGCTACCGTGCTATCAGGCGGCCCGCCGTAAACCGGACCCCGAGGAGAGAATCGCCATGCGCACCCCGCCGGACCCTACCACCGGACCCTGGAACCCGTTTCCCTCGCTGGCGCATTTGCAGATTACCTTTACGCCGACCGAATATGCGCCCTTGCTCCAGAGCGTCGAGGCCCAATCCGATCCGCCCGTGTCCTTGATTTTTATGAACACGCTGCGCGACCGCGCCGCGTATCGCCACAAGCTCGCGCTGTGGGAAGCCTATAGCCGGCAAGCCACGCCCCGGATCTGGCAATACTGGGACCAGTTGCCCCGCTATGTGGTCGCCCGCTGCCCGTTCTGCGCCACCCCCTATTCCGAACCGCTCGACACCCATAGCCTGTCGCGCTGGGTCTTCCACCCCAATCGGCAAGACGCCGTGCTGGCCGACGGACGCGCGCCCATTGCCCGGATTGGCGATCCGGGCGTCGGCTGCGCGCATCTCTTTGCTGTCCATACTTTTCTCAACCGGAACGGGACCGCAACGACGGATATCGGCCACTACGATATCTACCGCGAGGATATTCCCTACGTCCGCCCGGAATACCTGCCGCACGACATGGACAACATCGCCGTGATGACCAGTTTCCCCGTGTGTCGGATCGAAGCGGATCGCTTTGTCCCACGCCACTTGGTGTACACTCTGGCCTATTATGGCCCAGAAGGGTTGGCCTTCCGGGAGCGGGAGTTGGCCCAGCCGCAGTATCAACTCAGTGCCGAGGATAGTGCAGGGTTTGCGTCGATCTTCAACAATCCAGGGTGGCGCGCCTATGACCTACCGTATTGGGTGCAGCACGGCCGGCTGCAATGGCTCGATCCCACGTCCCCGGATCTGGCCCTGCGGGCGGGGCCGGTCGCGGCCTTTCCCTACGGGGCGATTATCGGAACCCATGGCGCGCCGAGGCCGCCGCTATGGGTGCGGCTCTTTTTGTAGCCCTGGGCCCGAGTCGGGGGTGGGGCCGCGGGCGCCCTAAATCAGCCACGCAGGACACGAAGAAACACGAAGGCATACGCGGGTTATGTGAGCCGGGCCCCGGGATCGGGCCCGGCTCACGCGCGTTTTAGGCGCGCGCTGCCTATCCTCAGGGCTGCTGCAAAGTCGGAATCTTGTCACTCTGAGCGGAGCGCAGAGTCCGTCTCCCCGGGTCCAAGACGGATTCGGCACGGAGTTTACCCTTGAGCGCAGCGAAGGGTTCAGAATGACAATTTCCTCGTCAGCAGGTGGCGGAGCCGGCTTTGCAACAGCCCTGTGCCTACCCTCGTCGGGATTGACAACCCGGTCGCGTAGAAGTATAATCGACTTTCGGCATAAACTCCGCAACCGCATTTTCGTTTGACTCGCCAAAAGATAAGAGAAGATAGGAGCGCCCGACGTGTTCGATCCCTCGCCGATTCGGGTCCCTGCAGCTGCTGGCAAGCGATCTACGCGCCACGGGCTGGTGTGGGGCGGGCTGGGCCTGGGGCTGCTGCTGGCGCTGGCGCTGGGCCTGCCGCTCGCGCACGCCGCGCGCCCCGCGGGGGCGCGGAATACCGGCCTGGTGGCGGGCCCGCCGTCGATCGCCCCCCGCGCCATTATGACCAATGGCTGGACCAACCTCTTTCCGCGCCTGAACACGGTCAGCGCGATTTCCAGCACGGACGCCTGGGCCGCGGGCGACTACGGCCACCTTATCCACTATGCCAATGGCACCTGGGCGGACCTCGATCCGCCGGCCTTACAGGGCGTGTACATCTCGGATCTGAACATGGCGTCGGCCGCGCTCGGGTGGGCGGTGGCCGACACGCGGGCCTTCGAGTATGACGGCACGACCTGGACCGAGCGGAGCGCGGGCCTCGGGGGCCAGGGACGGCGCGTGACTCAGGTGGCCGCCGTGGCCCCGGACGACGCCTGGGGCATCGGCGAGTACTACGCGGTCACTACGATCTTGCATTGGGATGGCACCCAATGGACCCAGGTGCCCATCTCCCCATCCATGACCGTGACCCTGAATGACGTGGCGATGGCCAGCCCCACGGACGGCTGGGCCGTGGGCGTCGGCCAGGGCACGGGGGCGGTCCTGTTGCGCTACGACGGCACGACTTGGACCGCTATTCCCGGCCCGCCCGATCCTGCGCTGCTTGGTCTCGGCAGTGTTTCCACCGACGCACCCGGCGATGCCTGGTTCTTCGGGGCCACGGACAATGGCCAGACCAGCAAGATCTACCACTACCAGAACGGAGTATGGACCTGGTGGTATACCCCGGACGGTAGCTTCCCCAACGACATCTACGCCGCCGGCCCCACGGAATGCTGGGTCGCGACGGATCGCTCCCTTTTGCACTGGGATGGCACGACTTGGACGGTGGACGCCAGTGGGGGCTGGTATACAGGCGTGTCGGGCGCCGGTGGGCAGGTCTGGG
>DATGEF010000502.1:0-4662 GCA_035310405.1 Chloroflexia bacterium
CTCACCGGCTGTACCGACTTCAATTGCCGCGGCCGTATCAGCCAGCTCTACCACAACGACGGCGGGGGCACCTTCAGCCTCGACACGGCCATCAGCCCGCCGGAGGTGGGCCCCAGCAGCGTGGCCTGGGGCGACTATGACAACGACGGCCGCCTCGACTTTCTGCTCACCGGCTATGATTGCTGGGGCAATCAGATCAGCCAACTCTACCACAACGACGGGGGAGGACGCTTCAGCGTGGCTCCCGGCCTTAGCCTGCCGGGGGTGAGCCCCAGCAGCGTGGCCTGGGGCGACTACAACAACGACGGCCGCCTCGACTTCCTGCTCATCGGCAACACAGGCAGTGGCCTCATCAGCCAGCTCTACCACAACGACGGCGCTATAGCCAACACCCCGCCGACCGCGCCCGGCGGTCTCACCGTCACCGCTGTCACCACCAGGACCGCCGCTCTGCAATGGACCGCCGCCGCCGATAGCCAGACCACCCAGACCCTCGGCCTGAATTACAACCTGCGCGTCGGCACCCGCCCCGGCGCGAGCGACGTGGTGAACCCCGCGGCCAACACCGCCCTGCTCACCGAGACCACCGGCCTGCGCCGCCTGCCCGCGCTTGGCCCCGCCCGGCCCAACCTCACGACAACCCTGGTGCTCACTCCCACCACTACCTACTACTGGAGCGTGCAGGCCATCGACACCGCCTTCGCCGGTGGCCCCTTCGCCCCCGAGGCCAGCTTCACCACCCCCTGCTGGGCCACCTTCTCGGACGTGTACCCGACCGACTACTTCTATACCCCGGTGCAATACCTCTACTGCCACGGCGTGCTCTCCGGCTATAGCGACGGCAGTTTCCGGCCCTATACCAACACCACCCGCGCCCAGATGGTCAAGATCGTCGTGTTGGGCTTCGCCAAACCGCTGGTCACCCCGGCGGGCGGCGCCCACACCTTCGCCGACGTGCCGCCGGCCCATCCTTTCTTCGCCGTCGTCGAGACCGCGGCCGCGGACACCATCGTCAGCGGCTACACCTGCGGCGGCCCCAACGAGCCGTGCGACACCGGCAACCGCCCCTACTTCCGGCCGGGCGCCAACGTGACCCGGGGGCAGTTGGCGAAGATCGTGGTGAGCGCGGCGGCGTGGCCCCTCTGGAACCCGCCGCTGGGTACGTTCGCCGATGTGTTGCCGGGCAGTGCCTTCTACGGCTTCGTGGAGACGGCCAGTTGCAACGAGGTGATCAGCGGCTACGCCTGTGGGACGGTGCCGAGCGAACCGTGCGACGGGCAGTACCGGCCCTACTACCGGCCCGCCAACAGCGCGACGCGGGGGCAGATCGCCAAAATCGCCGACCTGGCGCTGACGGGGTCGCTGCCGTGTGTGGGGCCGGCGCGGTCGCCGACGCCTGTCCCCTCTGCGCCGACGACCACCGTCACGCCAACGCTCCTGCCGCCGACGGCCACGGCGACGCCGCCGCCAACGCCGCCGGCAGTCACGGCCACGGCGACCCCCTGATTGCCAAAGTTACGCCACCTCCTGCTTCATCCAGGACTGCATGTAGTAGCTGAGGCCCAGGAAGAGCCCGCCGAAGCCCAGGAAGAGTAGGATCCGCCAGCTCTGGTCCACGGCGGCGAGGTCGACGACGATCAGCTTCCCGACGACCAGCAACAGGGTGCCCGCGCCGGCGTAGAGCGGGATTCGCTGGTTGCCGCGCAACCCGATCAGGAACAGGAGCAGCGCATAGATCCCCCAGACGACCGTGACATAGCCGTTGCCGTTCTGCGGGATGAGCAGCAACTCGCGCAGGGACCAGCCTAAAAAAGCACCATGCGCGCTGAGCTGGTAGAGGATCTGTTCCCGGGGCGCCACTAGCCGTGCGGCGACCACGATCAGCCCGATCACAGCCAGGTCGTCGAGGGCCCAGACGTTGAGGATCGGGATGCCCGTATGATGGAGGGTCAGTACGCGCCAGACCAGCCATGGGCCGCTGAGGATGGCGAAGAGGAGATGCCCGCCCATATAGCTCAGCATGACTTTTGATGATCGCGCCGCGGTAAGCTGTTTGTCGGTTGGCAGCCACGCACGAAAGGGCATGTAGCTCGTGGGCAAAGGGTGCGGGATCATCAAAAGTGACGACGAACCACCAACATCCGCCGGGCGATCGCCGATCGCGGCCGGCGTTGGGGCCGTCGCGGCGCGCCTGGCCCCGGCCAGCAAGAGCAAGCCATAGCAGCCGGCGGCGACGGCCATGAGCCCCGGCCCATCCCCCGGCAGCCGGATCAGCTCCACGACGAGCCAGGCGGCGAGGGCGCTATGGCCCAGGACCCGGTAGATCCAGACAACCGGGGACTTACGGGGCTCCAGCAGGGCCGCCAGAAAAACGAGCCCGATCAGCGCGAGATCCTGGATGGCCGGGATGGCGAAGACGGGGCTCAGGACCGCCGCGTGCTGGGCCAGGCGGAAGATGAGCCCCCCGGCGATGGCCACCGATAGGATATATCTGAGCAGCTGGATTCCTTCATCGGCCGATCGCTGCGCCTGGATCTGCAGCCCGATCGCATACACGCCCCAGGCCAGCAGCACATAGCCATCGCCGTTCACCAATCCGTGCAGCTCCCGCCCCAGCCAGGCCAGGGTCGTCAGGTGGACGCCATACTGGTAGGCGAGCCACTCATCCTGCGAAGGCAGTAAGCGCCCGGCGGTCGCGGCCAGGCCGATCACCGCCAGGTCGATCAGGCTACCGAGATTGAAGATAGGCGGGACTCCGGCGCCCGTCAAGATCCGCACCGGCAGCCAGACGCCGATGATAGCGAAGCCCAGGTGCGCGACGAGGGCGGTTGGCCGCATGGCGAGCGGCAGCGTGACGCCGCGATCGCTTTGCCGGTGGGCCAGGATGTGCAGCAGCGTGGCATAACCGCCGATGGCCAGGAACAGGTAGGTGTCGCCGTTGGCGAGGCCATGCAGCTCCCGCCACAGCCAGCCGAACACAGCCAGTTGCGCATAAAGCTGGTAGCCGGTCGCCACCTCCCGGGGTTGGACGAGGCGGCTAGCGGCCCAGATCACGGCGATGACTCCCAGGTCGCAGAGGCCGCTCGCGCTGCCGAGGAGGCTGCTGGTGGCCGGGAACAGCAGCAGGCGGAGGGCCAGCCAGGCCCCGGTCAGGATCAAGGCCAGGTGCGGTACCAGCGTGTCGGCCTGGCCCCCGGTCGGCCGCAGCATCTGGCGGGCCGCCAGGAGATGGAAGAGCAGGGCAGCCAGCGCCACGCTGAGGATGATGTAGGCATCGCCGTGCGGGAGCGGCAGGAGCTCGCGCCAGAGCCAGGCGAAAAACGCGATCTGGGCGAAGCTGCGATAGGCCCAGGCCAGGCGCCAGGGTTGGATCATCGCCGCTACGCCGCCAATGAGCCCAATCACCGCCAGGTCGCTGAGGGCCGGGCCGGTGGTGAAGGGAACCAGGCCCAGGTGCAGCGTCAGCACCCGTGCCGTCAGCCAGGGGGCGACCGGCACGAACATGAGGTGCCCGGCCAGGGCGATCAGGCGATTGCCCAGCCGGTGGGCGAGGCAATGGATGGCGGTGCCCTCGACCGCGAGCGCGAAGAAGAGCCCATCGCCTTGCAACATCAGCACCAGGGCCAGGGTCAGGAGCACCGTGGCCATCAGGCCGTGGGTATACGCCAGGTGCGTGTCGTGGCGGCGCAGCAGGCGATACGCCAGCCCATACAGGCCGGCCACGCCCAGGGTCACGAGGCCGAGGCTGTCTTTGGGCAGAGACCAGATCAAGTTCGTCATGCCCAGGGCGAAACAGGGGGTCAGGATGGTCAGTAGATGGACATGGGGATCGACGGTGGGCCGCAGATCGGGCCGCACCAGGCGCGCGAGCCAGCGGGGCGCCGGCTGCGGCCCGCGGCGGGGATCGTAGGTGCGCAGGAGATCGCGTGCGACCGGGATGGCCCAAAAGCCGATCCCGGCCAGGATGACGCCCGCCTGCACGGCCTCGGGATCGAGATCGGTCTTGCCGGGGAAGCCGTTGATGCTGCCGAACATAAAAACGCCCCAGACGCCGGTAAAGGCGGTCCAGAGCAGAGCATGCCACCCGCGGTAGAAGTAGATCGCACTCGTGCCGGTCAGTATGATGCTGGTATAGACCGCCAGGCCGGCCAGGCTGCCTGGCCCCTTATGCAGCACAAAGGGTGCGGCCAGGCCGCCGATCGTGCCGATCAGGGCCAGCATCGCCGCGTTCTGGCGGGCGGAGAGAGTGAAGACCCCACAGGTAATCAGGATCATAAAGGCCAGGACAGCCTCATACGGCACGCCCCGCGGGTGAAACACCTGAAAGGCCGCGTACCCGGTGATGTAGAAAGCGCCTATACTGCCGCCCAGCAGCACCTGGCTGAACTGGGGCCGATCCTCGTTCAGCCGCAGTCCTAGCGCCAGCAGCCCGATCCCGATCAGCAGCCCCACGGCGCCCCGGAACTCGGCGCCCTGGTCGACGGAGTACTTGAAGAGGGAGGCGACCCCGAACAGCAGCAGGCCGATGCCGAGCTTGTTGAACCAGAATTCGGTGCTGCCCAGGAAATCAAACCGTGCCCCGGCCAGGCGCAGCGCGGCCGGGCTCGCGATCGCGTCCAGGCGCTGGGTGAACGCCCCGGGCGGGGGAGGCGCTTCGGCGGG
>DATGEF010000503.1:0-2933 GCA_035310405.1 Chloroflexia bacterium
CAGTTTTTCGGCTATGTCCAGGACAAGGCCCGGCAGCACGGGATCGCGACGGAATACGTGCCGGAAGATTACAGCACGCGCACCTGTAGCGTGTGTCAGTATTGCCACCCCACAGCACCACGGGGGCGGGTGTTTACCTGCGCCGGCTGCGGTGCTATTGTTTCCCGCGATGGGAACGGAGCCGCGAACATCTGCTCACGCTATCGCTATGGCGCCTATGAGCAGGTGCAGGTTCAAGCGCTCACGTATCTGCGGGCGACCGCAGTAGTGCCCCGGACTAGGCCACGGGCTGTAGCGCCACTTGCTCTGCCATGCTGGCCTCCTTCGCCCCCCCGCCCGCGCGATCGGCCGCCGCCCGATCGCCGAGTGCACGCCGCGCGCAGGCCCGGTTTTCACCCCGTTGTCACCCGTATACACCGCGTCCCCCTACCCAGTTTCGCGATAATAGGTTATGCTGGTCCGGGAATCTGGAACTCGATAGCACGCTGGCCTGAGCGGGCCGCCCGGAGTCGTCCCGGCCGGCCAAGGCAAGGGGCCGCAACCACAAGGAGCCAAGTGTGTTTCAATTTGATCCGACCCTCTCGAGTGCGGTCGCCACGGACGGCACGGCGCCTGGCGCGGCCGCGGCCCCCCCCACCGGACCGCTCGCGCCGGAGCTACTCGCCAGGATGCACCGTTACTGGCAGGCCGCCAACTACCTGACGATTGGCCAGATCTATCTGCAGGCCAACCCGCTCTTACGCGAGCCGTTGCGCCTGGAGCATATCAAGCCCCGCCTGCTCGGCCACTGGGGCACCTCCCCGGGGCTCAGCTTCATCTATGTGCATTGCAACCGGCTCATCCAGGAACACAACGTCGACATGATCTACCTGGCCGGCCCCGGGCACGGCGGGCCGGCCCTCGTGGCTAACGTCTACCTGGAAGGCACCTACTCGCAGATCTACCCGGAGATCACCGCGGACCTGTCCGGTCTGCGCCGGCTGTTCCGCCAGTTCTCGGCGCCCGGCGGCATCCCCAGCCATGTCAGCGTGACCACACCCGGATCGATCCACGAGGGCGGCGAGCTAGGCTATGTGCTGACCCACGCCTTCGGCGCCGCGTTCGACAACCCGGCGTTGATCGTCGTGGCGGTCGTCGGCGACGGGGAGGCCGAGACCGGCCCGCTCATGGGCTCCTGGCGCGGCACCAGCTTCCTCAACCCCGCGCGCGACGGCGCCGTGCTGCCCATCCTGCACCTCAACGGCTACAAGATCGCCGGCCCCACCGTGCTGGGCCGCGCCGCCGATGCCGATGTGCGCGCGCAGATCGAGGGGCACGGCTACGAGGTCTTTTTCGTGGCCGGCGACGACCCCGCCGTCCTGCACCAGCAGTTCGCCGCGACGCTCGACACCTGCTACGCCCGCATCCGCACCATCCAGCAGGAGGCGCGCGCCCACGGTGTGCCGACGCGCCCGCGCTGGCCCGCCATTGTGCTGCGCACCCCCAAGGGCTGGACCGGCCCCAAAGAGGTCGACGGGCTACCCGTCGAGGGCACTTTCCGCGCCCACCAGGTGCCGCTAAGCGACGTGCGCGGCCATCCCGAACAGTTGGCCCAGCTGGAGACCTGGATGCGCAGTTATGGCCCCGAGACGCTCTTCGATGAGAATGGCGCGTTCCTTCCCGCGCTGGCCGCGCTCGCGCCCCGGGGCCTGCGGCGCATGGGCGCCAATCCCCATGCCAACGGGGGTAAATTGCTCACCACGCTTCAGCTGCCCGACTTCCGGCGCTATGCCCTCCCCGTACCCCAACCGGCCACCACGCATGCCGAGTCGCCGCGCCAGCTCGGCCAGTTTATGCGGGACATTTTTACCCAGAATGCCACGGCGGCCAATTTCCGGCTCTTCTGCCCCGATGAGACCCACTCGAACCGCCTGGGGGCTGTGTTTGAGGTCGAGAATCGCTGTTTCGTCGGGCCGACCCTCTCCATCGACGACCACATCTCGCCCACCGGCCGCGTGCTGGAGATCCTCAGCGAGCACAACTGCGAGGGCTGGCTCGAAGGCTATCTCCTGACCGGCCGTCACGGCCTCTTCGCGACCTATGAAGCCTTTGCCATGGTGTCGGCGTCCATGACCGTCCAGCACACCAAGTGGCTGGAAGAGGCGATCAACCTGCCCTGGCGCGAGTCGATTGCCTCGCTGAATATCCTGCTGACCTCCACCTGCTGGCGCAATGACCACAACGGCTTCAGCCACCAGGGCCCGGGGCTGATTGACGTCATGCTCTCCAAACGGGGCACAGTGGCCCGCATCTACCTGCCGCCCGATGCCAACTGCCTCCTGGCCGTGGCCGATCATTGCTTCCGTAGCCGCAATTATGTAAACCTGATAGTCATCGATAAGCAGCCGCAGCTGCAGTGGCTCGCCATGGACGCAGCGATCGTGCATTGTGAGCGGGGCGCCTCGATCTGGGACTGGGCCGGCACCGCGGCCGGTGCGGAGCCCGACGTGGTCCTGGCCAGCGCCGGCGACGTGGTGACTCTGGAGATCGTGGCGGCGGCGGCCTGGCTGCGACACCATATTCCCGAGCTCAAGGTCCGCGTCGTCAATGTCGTCGACTTGATGACGCTGTTCCCGCCGGCTGTCCATCCGCATGGCATGAACGAAACCGACTTCGTCAATCTCTTCACCGCCGACAAGCCCGTGATCTTTGCCTTCCACGGCTACGCCCGGGCCATGCACCAGATCTTGCACGGGCGGGCCAACCCGGGGCGCTTCCACGTGCGGGGCTTCATCGAGCAGGGCACCACGACGACCCCCTTCGGGATGCTGCTCCTCAACAAGGCCAGCCGCTATCACCTGATCAACGACGTGGTCAACAACGTCCCCCAGATGCGCGAGCGCCGCCCCGTGGTGAACGACGTCTGCGACCGGTTAATCGCCCAGGCGCACACC
>DATGEF010000504.1:0-4910 GCA_035310405.1 Chloroflexia bacterium
TTTCTGGCTACTTACCCTCACAGAGGGTTCTGCATCAAGCGTTACTACCTTTGCTAGTATTTATCCCTAAACACGATTGTAGCAACACGGCGATCAGACGCGATCGCCGAGTCAGCTGATGACGCCCTACCCCCAGTTGGCCACGGTCCAGGTGACCGACACCGCGGACACCCTCTTGCGGCTGCTTCAGCACCGCGGCGTGCGCCAGGCCCCGGTGCTCCAGGGCGACCGGTTGGTGGGCATGGTCAGCCAGGCCGACCTGGCCCTGTTGCTCCAGTAGCGCGGGGTCCGGCCCTTGCCGCGCTTTGCTATACTGGGAGTGGATTCAGGAAAAACGAGAGTCCGTACGCACAGGATATTCAGGAGGTTAACATGAGCACGCCATCCACCGCGCTTACGTTCACCCGCACTGTGCAGGCGAGTCCTGCCGACGTCTTCCGGGCGTTTACCACCGCTGCGGCCTTGCGCGCCTGGCTCTGCCACGCCGCCCTGGTCGAGCCGTACCCCGGCGGGCACCTCTACCTGGCCTGGAACCAGGGCTACTTCGCCGCGGGAATCTTTACCGCGCTGGAGCCAGAAGCGCGTCTGGCCTTTACCTGGCAGGGGGCGGGGGACCCCGCGCCGACCCAGGTGCGCATCACGCTCGCCGGGATTGGGGGGCCGGATGGGCCCACGACCGTGACGGCCGTTCATGCGGGGATCGGCACGGATGCCGCCTGGGCGGAGTTTGATCGCCAGATCCGGCAGGGCTGGGCAAGCGGGCTGGAACACCTGCAAGCGCTGCTCGAAACCGGCGTCGACCCGCGATTCGCCCGCCGGCCGATGTTCGGGCTCAGCGGCGCCGACGAGCTGACGCCCGAGGGGGCGACGCGGCTGGGGGTGCCGGTCGCCCAGGGGATCTGGCTGAATGGGCTGGTCGACGGCATGGGCGCCCAGGCGGCCGGGCTGCAGAAAGACGACGTCGTGGTGCGCCTGGGCATCCACGCGGTGACCGGCTGGCCGAGCTTCACCGCAGCGCTGCAGGCCCACCGCGCAGGCGACCGGGTGCCGGTGGTCTTCTACCGCGGCCCCCAAGAGCATACCGTGACGATCGAGCTCTCCCGCCGGCCGATCGCGGCCGCCCCGGAGTCGCTGGCGGCGCTGGTGGCTACGGCCCGCACGACCTACGCCGCGCTGGACACGGAGGTCACCGCCCTGTGCGCCGGCGCCGCCGAGGCCGCCGCCGAGCACCGGCCGGCCCCGGACGAGTGGAACGCGAAAGAGGCAATGGCCCACCTGATCGCCGGTGAGCGGGATGTGCATACCTGGCTCGCGACCGCGATGGAGGGCGGCGACGTCGAAAATACTTTCCGCGCGAACCTGCTGCCCCGCCTACAGGCACTGGTCGCCGTCTATCCGACCCTCGCCGCCCTGCTGGAGGAGTTCCGGCGCAGCCAGGCCGCGACGATCGCCATGCTGGCGGCGCTGCCCCCCGCGATCGGACGGCGCAAAGATCTGCTGGTGCGCCTGAACGGCTGGCTGGGGGAGGGCACCGCGCAGCATAGCCGCGAACACTTCCAGTCGATCCAGCAGCTGCTGGCCGAGGCCCCGGCGCCGGCTACGCCGCGCGACTGAGGGCGGCGGCCGTGGCGCCGGCCGCGCGGCCCGTGACGTGGCTCAACGGGCGCACATAGGGATCGAAGAGCTTGCGCGGCACGACGACGTAGTCTGGTAGGGCCGCCACGAGCGCTTCGAGCGCCCCGGCCCCGGCCGCGTCCGCCCCGGGCAGGTTGAGGGCCAGGGTCGCGGTGAGCTGGGGCAGCGTGACCAGGCGGCCGGCGAAAAACTCCAGCTGCTCGTCGATCAGCTCGCGCACCCGCGCCAGGAAGCCGGCGCTGCACAGGCCCACCGCGGGGATCCATTCGACACCGCGGCCGCCGGGCAAGGGGCCGGCGGCCGGCTCCTCGCCCAGCGCGGCGCGGACGTCGGCCGCGGCCACCAGGCCCTCGCGGCGCACCCGGCCCAGCAGCGCGGCGATCGCCGAGGTTTCGGCCGCGGGCGCCACGGCCGCGGGCGCCTCGCGGCCCCAATGCTGGTCGATCAGGGCGATCGCGGCCGGCAGGTCGAGCGGCTGATCGGGAACCCAGGCGAGGAACGGAGCCGGGAGCCGCTCCGCGGCCGGCAGCCCGGCCGGACCCAGCAGCAGCACCTCTGCGCGGCCCCGCAGCCGGGGCCAGGCCCGCTCCAGGCGCTGCAGCGCCGCCGGGCCGCCCACCGGCAAGAGATAGACGCGCCGGCTCCTGCGGGTGCAGAGCGCCAGGGGCGCCAGCACGCCCCCGGCGAAGACGAGCGGCTCCGGGTCCAGGCGCAGCTTCCAGGCCGCGGGCAGCCCCGCCGCCCGCAGGTCGGCACAGGCCGCCGGCGTCAGGACCGGCGCCACCGCCGAGTCGGCCGCCGCCGAGTCCGACCCCGCCCCTGCGTCGGCGCCGAGCTGCGCCAATAAGCCGGCGTCGAGCCGCAGGACGGTCGACGCGCTGCCCAGTTCGATCTGGGCCTCGCCGCCCTCCAGGCAGCCGGGATACCCGGCCAGCAGGCGCACCAGCAGGTGGACCAGGCGCTTGCCATGGCGCGCCCAGGAGCCCCGGGCATCGGCCCGGCCGTGGATGGTCACGGGCCACGCCTGGCCGGGCGCCGCTTCCGGGAGCGCGCACTGCAACCCGTAATAGCCGAGCAACAGGCGCAGATCGCGGCCCAGGGCGGCGGTGGGCGGGCGCAATTGCAGCTCCAGCTTGCTGGCGTAGCGCAGCACGGCTTCCAGGGCCAGGAAATCATAGACCGCGATCACATCGTGCGGCTCCGGGGTGGCCAGCCGGGTGAGCACCCAGTTTTCTTCGCCGTCCAGCCAGAGCAGATCGGCCAGTTGTTCGGGGTCGAGGCCCAGGTCGGCGCCAAAGCTGGAAAGCAGGTCTCCCCGGTCGCCCTCGGCGGTGAAGCCGCGCCGGGGGGCGGTATTGACGAAGCGGAAGAGATTGGCCCGCAGGGCCGCCGGGGTGCCGAGCCGCTTCTCGAACAGGCTATCGGCCACCGCCAGCGGCACCACCTCGCCGTATTGCAGCGGCCGGTAGCGATAGTAGCGGGCCAGGGCCACGACGAGCCCGCGCGCCAGCTTGGGGTCGCCGAAGAGCGAGACCAGGGCGTCGGGGTCGAAGGCCGTGCGCCGCTGGCCGACCATGGTCTCAAAGTAACGGATGGCGATCGACAGCTGCGCCCGGACCTCGCGCTGGCGGGCGGCCGGCGCGCTGCTGAGGCGGTGGGGATAAATATAGGTCCGCCCATCGCTCGCCGAGCGGCGCACGGTTTTCTTCAGGGTCTGGCGGTTCAAGCTGGCGCTCATGGGCTCTCCTTCTGAGTGCGGAGTGCGGAATGCGGAGTGCGGAATGCATATGGTTAACCGGTGCTCTGGTACTTGCACGCTCATTGCGTGATATGTATCCGCTACAGATCTTCCGTATTCCGCACTCCGCACTCCGCACTCCGCATTCCGTTTCAGGCCGCGGGGGCGGCGTCGATCTCCTCTTTCGGCCGGCGGCGGCGGGACGAGCGTTCCTCGGACGTGCCGCGGGTGATCAGCTCGTAGAGCACGGCTTCGTCCGGCTTCGGGCGCAGCACCCGGCCCAGGCGCTGGATATACTCACGCGGCGTGCTGCTGCCGCTCACGACGATGGCCACGTTGGCGTCGGGCACGTCCACGCCCTCGTTGAGCACCCGGCCGGTCACCAGTTTGGTATAGGCGCCACTGCGGAACGCGGTCAGCGTCGCCTTGCGCTCGTCGGCCGGCGTCCGGTAGGTGATCGAGGGCAGCAGAAGTCGTTTGCTGATCGAGTCGACGAGCACATTGAACTCGGAGAAGACGATCACTTTGTCGCCGGCGTGCTTTTGCAGCAGCTCCTCGACGGCGTGGATCTTGGACTCGGCATTCAGCGCGAGCATGCGGGCTTTGCGCTGGGCGGCCAGGGCGGCGCGGGCGGCCGGATCAAACCCGCTGCGGCGGATCAGAGCCTCGAACATCCCCGGGCCATAGGCCGCGCCCAGGTCGGCGCGGTGCGTGGCCAGGTACCAGCGATACTCCGCCGTCAGCGCATCGTAGCGCGCCTGCTCCTCCCCGCTCAGGCTGACAAAGATCCGCCGCTCGCGGTAGGCGGCAATGTGCTTGTCCCGGGAGAGGGCGCGCGGCCCCTGGCGGTAGACCTCTGGGCCCACCAGCGTGAACAGGTCGGCGTGCCGGCCGTCGGACCGCTCCGGGGTGGCGCTGAGGCCGAGGCGCAAGGGGGCGGGGGAGGCCTCGGCGATGCGGCGGTAGGCGGTGGCCGGCAGGTGATGGGCCTCGTCGAAGATCAACAGGCCCCAGGTGTCGAGCTTGCGCCGCGGCATCGCCGCCGAGTCGTAGGTAATCACGGTGATCGGCCGGGCCTGCCGCACGCCGCCGCCGATCATGCCGACCAGGGCGTCCGGCAGGCCGAGCTTCTGCACCAACGCGTCGCGCCACTGCTGCAGGAGCTCGATCGTCGGCACGACGACCAGGGTGCGCAGCCCGGCGTGCGCGACGGCCATCAGCGCGAGCACGGTCTTGCCGGCCCCGGTGGGCAGCACGATCATGCCCCGCCCGTCATTGGCGATCCAGGCCGCCAGCGCCGCCCGTTGGTAGGCGCGCGGCGTCAGGGTCAGGACCGGCGTGGCCGGGAGCGCAAAGCGCGCCGCGGCCAGGGCGAAAGGATCAGGCGGGGGCGGCGCCGGCGGCAGGAGCTCGACCGGCTCGCCGCCCGACGCTTCCATTTCCTCGAACAGCTCGTCCGCGCTGAGGGCGGCGAGGATGTCGTCGTCGCCGGCCGGGTCCAGATCGAAGCCGGGCAGCGGCACCATGAAAGCGACGG
>DATGEF010000505.1:0-3562 GCA_035310405.1 Chloroflexia bacterium
GGACAACGAGCAGACTCACGGCTGCCAACTGTGGTATCATGGACGGTGCCTCCTATTGTGGGGTTTAAGCACTTCCATGATATGGCGGTCACCGCCCGCTGGCAATCCCAGCGGGCGGCTGCCGATTTATGACCATGCCTCGATTAACTATCCGTCTTTACCGGTCACCGGTCACCGGTCCCTGGTCACTGGTCAGTATTCCGTCGGCCGGCCGGCGGCGTTTGCGCCGCTCCCAGAGGCTGACCGCCAGAACGCCCACGGCCAGCAGGCCGACCAGGATCCAGGCGCCCGGGCCGGCCGGCACCCAGCCCAGGCCGATGGCGACGCCGGCCACCCCGCCCCCGACCCCGACCCCCAGCAGCAGCCCGCCATAGACATCCACCTGGTCGTGGACGGCCAGGTAGAGACGCGACCAGGCGACGACGGCGACCGACAGGCCCATGCTCAGCAGGGCGGTGCCGCCGGCCGGCAGCCGGGCCCCCGCCGGCACCAGTAAGGTGACCGCGGCGCAGAAGGTGGCGGCGAAGGTCGCGGCAAACTGGGTATGAAACGACGGGAACGAGCCGCGCAGCCAGGGGGAGATCAGATCGTGGTAGCGCCGGTTGCGGCGGGGCTTCGGCAGCACGGCCTTGCAGAGGCGGTTGAGGCCATAGGTCAATAGACTGGCCGGGAAGACCAGGGCCAGGGCGGCGAGCAGCAGGGGACCGGGTGTGCCCAGCAGCCATTGGAGAGCCACCGAAAGGAGCGCCAGCAGCCCGGTCGCCGCGTCCGCGTATTGGTCCAACACCAGGAAGATCTGGCGCTGGCGGGGGCTCAGCGTGGCGGTATAACGTTCGATATCCATGGGTCGGCTATTGGGTTTCCGTGGACGGGGGGAGCGTCGCCCGCGCCGCCCGCCGGCGCTCCTGCCCTTCCGGGACGCGGGGGGGCTCGGCCAGCACGATGGGGATCTGGCTGAGGGCCTCGACGGGACAGACCTGCACGCAGAGGCCGCAGCCGCGGCAGAGGATGCCCTCGGCCAGGCTGTTGATGCGGCTCACCGGCACCGTCATGCGCGGGCAGACGCTAATGCAGCCGGCGCAGGAGAGGCAGCGGTTTTCGTCGACATGGAGCGACAAGACGACGCGCTGCCGGGTCACCTGCAGGACGGGCGCCACATCGGGCGCCGCGTCCGGATCGACCATGGGCAACCCGGGCGGCGGGGCTGGGGGCGGGGTTGGGAGTTTCTGCTTCATGAATCGTACCTCTGGAGTAGCGCTGCCGCGCTCGCCGCCACTACCGCTTCCGATGGGCCGAATCCGGGCGGAAATAGCCCCCCAGCAGCTCGAACAATTGCGCGTTTTGCGCCACCGGGTCCGTCACGCAGAAGACCGCCGTTTTCAACTCATACACCGCCCGCAGCCCCGCGCCCATTTGTTGCTCATAGGCGCAGCCCCAGGCGGCGAGCCCCTGCTTGGAGTAGTCCCCCGCCGCCCAGAGCGCCGCCAGGCTCTCGCCCGCGATGCGGCCCGATTGCAGCGCGGTGTGGATGCCGCCCCCGGTCAGGGAGTTCACATGGCGGCCGGCATCGCCGATGAACAGCACGCCATCGGCATACGGCGTCAGCAGCGGCCGGGCGAGGGGCACCGTGCCGATCGACACCTCCAGAATGCGGGCCTGTTTGAAGCGATCGTGCATGAAAGACGACTCGATAAAGCGCTCCAGGTACCAGCCCGGCGGCTGCCGGGTCATCGTCTTGACCACGCCGAGGCCGACTTTCGCGCGCCCGGGGGCCGTGGGAAAGATCCAGACGTAGCCCCCCGGGGCGTGGTCCTGGCCCACCACAAGCTCCAGCAAGCGATCGGTGGCCACGTTGGTCATCTCGTATTGGATACACGACGCCGCCTCGTGGAGCGGCAGGGTGCTGTTGACCCGCACCCATTTGGCGATCCGGGAGCCGACGCCATCGGCGGCGACCAGCACCTGCGTGTGGATGGCAAAGGGCAGCCCCAGGTGGCGGCCGCGCAGCGTCCACCCGGTTTCCACATGCGCGGGGTCGACCCGGCTGACTCCCTCCAGCTCGGTGCGCAAGGCCAGCTCCGCCCCGGCGTCGGCGGCCAGGCCAGCGACAAAGGTGTCGAGGCGCCGGCGATCGACGACGTAGCCGATCGTCTGCCGGCCGGCCAGTTCCCGGTAGTCGATCCGCCAGGGCGTGCCTTCGTTGGAATAGGTCAGGAAGCCCGCAATCGCGGTGACAATGAACTCATCGGCGATGGGCACCCCGGAGTCGACGAGCGCGCGGGCGCTGACCGCGCCGGAGCATTCGGTGGGCACCCCGAGCTCAGCTTTCTTATCGATCAGCAGCACCCGCAGCCCCGCCGCTGCGGCAAAGCGCGCACAATTGGCCCCGGACGGGCCGGCGCCCACCACCACGACGTCGTAATCGTTCGAGCGCAACATAGGGTTCCCATTTCCAGATTCGTTGCCCGATCTCGGGATCTCAGGCTTCAATTATCCCACTCGCCTGTAGATGTTGTCAAGGGCCTGCCCGGCGCTTAGTCGGCAGTCGGCAGTCGGCAGTCGGCAGCCGCCGGCCGCTGGTAGCCAGTAGTTGATGGTGAGGGTGGCTTTGGCAGTCGGCAGGTTGGGCTGGCGGGTTACCGGGGAATAGCTGTGATTGTAGGTTACTACCGACTGACGACTGACGACTGACGACTAAGTAGAACAGGTGTTGCAAATTGATCCCTGAAATGGTACAATACGGGGGTACCTTTGTGCTTGGTCAGGCGGCTCGCCCCTGCCGACCGGGGGGATCGCCGCCCGCGCCACCGAAGTACGTGCCGAATAAGAACCACTCCGGACTTTCTGAGGTCAAGGACCGCCCTCTAAAGAGAGCGGCATGTGGGGAGGCGGAAGCCAACCGTCGAACCACATCGTAAGCCTGGACTAGACAGCTAGTAACTGAGCCAACTGCTCGTGGCAGAGCACACGACATCGCGGACGCCACCCTAATCTGCGATCCCTCGGTCGGCCAGTGTCGAAGGGTTGTACACACGCCGCAAGGTGACTTACCGTGTTTATCCCCGTCGTGGATCACAATCAGCACCCGTTAATGCCGACCACACCCAGCCGGGCACGCCGGTGGATACGCGACGGCAAGGCCACGGGCTTCTGGAAGCGGGGCGTGTTTTGTGTCCGCCTCAACGTGGAACCAGCGGCCCGCCATACACAGCCGGTCGCCGTGGGCCTTGATCCCGGCAGCAAACGCGAGGGCCTGGTGGTCGCATCCGCCGCCCATACCTACCTGAACGTCCAAGCCAGCGCCGTGGACTGGGTCAAAGAGGCCGTGGCCACCCGCCGGATCATGCGGCGCTCCCGGCGGGGGCGCAAGACCCCGCACCGCGCCAATCGCCGTAACCGCGCCCGTGGGGGCATCCCCCCAAGCACCCGGGCCCGCTGGGGGTGGAAACTGCGTCTGGCCAAGTGGTTGGCGCAAATGTACCCTATCGCCGTATTCGTGGTGGAGGATGTGGCGGCGACGACCAAACCCGGCAAGCACCACTGGAACCGGGCGTTTTCGCCG
>DATGEF010000506.1:0-9357 GCA_035310405.1 Chloroflexia bacterium
GACGGCACGGGGCGCCGCCGCGGAGTCCGCGACGTCCCACAGCTGGACGCGGCCGTCCGCGGCGACGGTAGCGAGGCGGGCGCCGTCCGGGCGCCAGGCCAGCGCGACCATGCCCGCCGGGATGGCGACGACAGCACCGGCCGCCCCCCGCCCGGCGGCTGCTCCGGCATCCCACAAGCGGAGCGTGCCGTCCCCGCTGCCCGTCGCCAGCCGCCGGCCGTCGGGGCTCCAGGCCAGCGCGCTGGCGGCACCCGTGTGGCCGCGCAGCGCGAGCAGCACGTGGCCGTCCGCGGCGTCGCGGACCACGGGCGCGCCGGCCGGATCGCCGGGCAGCGCGATGCGTCCCCCATCAGGGCTCCAGGCGAGCCAGGCGGCGGGCGGCGGACGCCCCGGCCCGGAGGGCGCGACGGTGAGCCGCGGCCGCCCGCTCTCCAGGTCCCAGATCTGCAGCCCGCCCGCAGCGTCGAGCGTGGCGATGCTGCGCTCGTCGGGACTCCAGGCCGCCGTGCGCGCCCCGCCGGCGGGGCGCAGCGTGCGCCAGGCCACGCCCGTCTCCACCGTCCAGACCTCGACGGGGCCACGGGCCATGACCGCCAGCAGACGCACCCCGCTGGGGCTGTAGCGGACATCGGCCAGCCGGCCCGGGGCCGCGGTCGCCAGGATCAGCCGCGGCCAGGGGCGCTGGATCGCCGCATGCAGCACGCTTTCGGCCTGCGGGAGCGGCGGGTCGCCCGCCGCGATCGTCGTCGAAATCGCCGCCATCGCGAGCAGGATCGCCAGCTCGGGATCGCGGCCGAGCAGACGCCTGGCCTGATCGGCCAGCGTGGCGGCGCGCAGGGCGCGGAGCGCACGGGCAGCCGGGGCGACCCCGGCCACGGCGGTTGCTGCCTGGCCGGCGCTGGCGGTCATGGCCCCGGCCACGGCGGCTGCTTCCTGGCCGGCACGCGTCGCCGTGCCGCGCGCCCCGGCCTGTTGGGCCGCGCTGGCGGTCGCCGTCGCCGCCACGACGCGCAACTGCTCGGCGGTCGTCGTCGCCTGGCCGGCCAGGTAGAGATCGCCGGCCGCCACCAGCGCGAGCAACAGGCCCAGCGCCGCGAGGGCCGGCCACCAGTGGCGGCGCTCAGGGCACAACGCGCGCCTCCGCGGGGACGACGTAGAGGTGGGCATTTTCCGAGCCGTTGGTGACTACGATGCTGAGGCCATCGGGGCTGTAGACCGCCGGATCTTCGTAGGACGAGTCGTCGTTGCCGAGCCGGGCGAGCAACCGGCCCGACGCGGCTGCCCAAAAGCTCACCTGCCGGCCACTCGCCATGATTGTGCGACCGTCCGGGCTGTAGGCCACGGACTGACCCGCTCCCGGCAACTCCTGCAGCTCTTGCCCATTCGTCGTGTCCCAGATGCGAATTACCTCGTCCCAGCCCGCGGTGAGCAGCCGGCGCCCGTCCTGGCGCCAGGCGGCGCTCTGGACGCCCTTATTGGCGACGACCAGCGTGCGCAGCAGCGCGCCGCTCTGGGCATCCCATAGGCGGGCGGTGCCGTCCCAGCTCGTGGTCGCGATCCGCCGCCCATCCGGGCTGAAGCCGGCCCAGGTGACGACATCGCTATGGCCGCTCAGAACGAGCAGCGCGCGGCCGGTAGCGGCGTCCCAGACGCGGGCCGAGTGGTCCCAGCTCGCGGTGACGATCCGCGTGCCGTCGTTCCGCCAGGCGGCCCAGCTCAGGCCGTCCGTATGCCCGGCCAGCAGGGCCAGCGGCGTGCCGCTCGTGCCCTCCCAGATGCGCGCCGTGCCGTCCATGCCCGCGCTCAGCAGGCGGCGGCCGTCGGGGCTCCAGGCGACGCTGCTGACGCCGCGCTGCTGACGCGGTTGGGGCGTGCCGGCCGGGTGCGTCGCCAGCAGGCGCAGCAGCTCACCGGTGCGCGCGTCCCACAGGCGCACGGCCCCGTCCTCGCCGCCCGTAGCGATGGTTAGCCCGTCGGGGCGGTAGCGGGCGTCGTGGATGGCGCCGCCAGTCGCGTGCAGGGTCGGGCCAAGGCCGTCAGTCCAGATGCCCCAGATGCGCGTCTGCCCGGCGGCGTCGCCGGTGAGCAGCCGCGCGCCGTCGGCGCTCCAGCCGAGGGCGGCGACGGGAGCGGCGGCGGGCGGCAGGGCTAACGCCTCCTTAGCGGCGAGCGTATCCCAGAGGCGGACGGCGCCCTGGGCATCGGCGGCGGCCAGGTAGCGGCCGTCGGGCCGCCAGGCCACGCGCAAGACGGCGCCGGTGGGGTTACGCAACGTTGCGGTGATCGCCCCCTGCGCCGGATTCCAGATCGCAACCACTCCGTCCGCACCGGCCGTGGCGAGGAGTGCGGCGTCGGGACTATAGGCCACGTCGTTAAGCGGTGCGCCCGCGGCCAGGGTCTGAGTCAACGTGCCGGCCGGCATGGCCCAGAGGCGGGCGGTGCCGTCGGCCCCGGCGCTGGCGAGAGCCTGGCCGTCGGGGCGCCAGGCCAGGCGCAGCACGGCGCCCTTGTGCCCGGTCAATGTGCCGAGCAGATGGCCGTCGGTCGCGTCCCAAAGGGCGATGCGCCCATCGCGGCCGGTGGTGGCGACGCGCACGGCGGGCACACCGGGGCGGAAGGCGGCCCAGGTAAGGCCCGGCCCGCCCGCCTGCCAGGCGAGCGGCGCCAGGGGCGCACTGCCCGGCCAGAGCCGCAGGCTCCCGTCGCGCGTGGCGGCCAGGATGCGCCCGTTGTCGCCGAAGGCGGCGCTGACCAGCGGACCGGCGCCCGCACGCAGCACGCGCATGATCCGGCCGCTGGCGGCGTCCCAGACCTGGACGCTGCCGTCGGCGCGGGCAGTGAGCAGCTCGCCGGTGGCCGGGTCGTCGCTGCCGTAGCCTTCGACGGCATAGGCGGCGGCGAGGATGGCTGCCGGGCCGCCGTCGAGCGTCAGGCGCAGGAAGGCCTGGGCGCGGGGTGGGGGCGGCGGGGGCGGCGGGACCAGCGGCGGCGGGCCGGTCGGGAGCGGCGGCAGCCCCTTGAACGGCAGGGGTGTTGGGCTGGGCAGGACTGAGGCGGCCAACGCCGTCGCCGCCGCCGCCGCCGTGGCGTCCTGCGCAGCCAGGCTCGTGGCGACGGCGACGGCGGTAGCCAGTTCCCGCGCGCCGGCCGTGGCGGCGGGCAAGCCCGGTTGCGGACCGGCGCGGGCGGTGGCCGTGACCGGGCCGGCGCGGAGGCGGGCGGCGGCCTGCGTGCCTTGGACCGCCAGTTGCTGTAGCCGGCTTGCCGTGGCTGCGCCCTCCTGGTAGGCGAGATAGCCGGGCAGCGCCCCCAGCCCCAGGAGCAGGAGACCGCCGGCCAGCAGGCCGATACTCAGCAAGCGCCGCCTCATGGGTCGTGGCCCCCGCTTGCGGGCGGAACCCATTGCCGGGTCAATAGATTGAACGTGAAATGCGTCTTGCCATCCGCGCTGATCAACTGCGCTGTGGCGGCGTCCAGGCGGTCGAGCGTGAGCGCGGGCGCCAGCCAGCGGCGGCTAACGAAATCGTAAACCAGGCGCAAGTCGCCGAAGCGCGGGTCGAGCGGCGCGAGCACGATCCGCCCGTCGTACAGCTCGGCGACGCGCACCCCGCCAACGGGAAGCGGCGCGACCAGGTCAAGAATGGGGTTGAGCGTGTCATCGAGGCGGCGCAGTTCGACCAGGATAGGGGTGTGCCATTGGTTCGCTGTGGGGACGCGCGGTACCAGGATGCTGACCGGACGGCCGTCGGCCAGGCCGCGCCAGCAGGCGCTGAACTCGGCGTCAGTCCCGCCGGCCGCCGCGCAGGGGACGGCGGCCAACTGCCAGCGCGGCGCCGCGGCGGGCGCGAGCCAGCGGCGGGCGGCGAGATCGAAGACGAACGTCTCGCCGGCATAGCGAGGATCGGCGGGCACGAGCGTCACCCAGGGGCCGGTGGCGGCGACGATGCGCACCGAGCCTACCTGCCGCGGCGTGGGGTAGAGCATGGTGACGTCCAGCCCCGCGGCGACCTCGGCGGCGGAGCCTTGCACCACGCGTAGCACGCCCTGGGCCGGGTTGCCCGGCGCATAGCCCGCCTGCACACGCGTCAGCGCGCGATACTGCGCGTCGGCCCAACAATTGAGCGGGCTGATGCCATCGCTGGTGGGGAACGGACCGCACACGCCGGCCTGCCAACTCCACGGCCAGTCGCCGGCCGGCGCGAGCCAGCGTAGCATGGCCAGGTCGAGCACGAGCCGGATGCTGGCGAACCGCGCCTCGCGCGGGACGAGCGTGACCCGCGTGCCGGCGATGGCGGCGATGTCCAGAGGGCCGAGGTCCGGCGCGGTGAACCCGAGGGCGTGGCTGATGCGCCCATCGCCGTGCCCAGCGGCCGCGTCATAGTCGGTGCCCTGGAAGAAGGCGATGTTCGCCGCTTCGCCGGTGTCCGCCTGTCGCAGGCGGACGCTAACCGTCAGCCCGCCACCGCTGCCCTGCCAGCAGTCGGTCGCGGCCCAGGCGCTCCGCCCGCCCTGCTCCTGCGGGCAGGTCCCCTTGACCCAGCGCGGCGCGGTCGGGAGGGCGATCTGCACCGGTGGCGAACTGGTTGATTCCTGGCCGGTCCCCATGGGCGGCGCGGGCGGGGCCGGGTCGGCCAGGGCCGTGCGGATGGTGCCGACGAAGTCCTCCAGCGGCCAGCCCCAATAGCGCGGCACATCGGCATAATCGATGCGCCCATCGCGGATGCTGAATAAAGCCAGTACATGCGGCTCGCGGCGATACAGATCCGAAGCAGGCCCCTCGAGGAAGAGGATGAAGTGCCCGCTGCCGAGGTCCAGCCGGGCTTCATCGGTGTTGCCGTCGCCGCCCTTTTCCGTCCAGAAGTAGGTGTCGTCGCCCAGGACCCCGGCGGGCTTCTTCAGCCAGCGGCGTACACGCACGCCGTAACCGGTGCCCGCGCCGGTGCCGCCGTACACATCCGCGATGTCCCCTTCCAGGATCATATCGGCCTGGTGGGTGAGCGCGGCGATATCGACGATGGTGTCGGGCGGGTCGGGCGCGGGCGGCGCCACCTGGCGGGCCAACGCGTCCGTCAGCGCCGCCTCCGGCAGCCCGTCGAAGGCAGGCAGGGCCGGGCTGACCAGGCGGTCGGCGCGCACCTCGATCAGGCCGGCGTCGCTGGTGATCTCATACAGCCGGGCGAGCGCGTCGCCCCAGCCCCAGCGCAGCGCCTGCACCGGGCGCAGGAAGAGGATAAACCTGCCCGCGCCCGTGCGCAGGCGCTGGTCCTGGTCGGTCCTAAGGAGCAAACCCAGGCCGTCGCCGTGCAGGCCGGGCGGCTTGCGCAGCCAGCGGCTGACGGTCACGTTCTCGCGTAGCGCCGTCTCCGTCTTCTCCTCGCCCGGCACCGGCTGGTCGAGGGGCACCGGCGTGCCCGCGGCGGGGTTCATCACCAACTCCACGATCAGCGGGGATTGGGCGACGAGGTCGGCGAAGGTTAGCGTGGGCGTGGCGGTCGGCGTCGGCGGGGCAGGTGTGGGGGTCGGGCTGAGCGGCGCCGGCAGCGGATCGCCCGGCGGATAGAAATTGACGCGCTCCACATGAATGTCCCGGTCGGTGTCGGTGCCGTAGTGCCCGCCGACGAGGGCATAGACAGCACCATCGGGCGCCACGGTGAGCCGCCGGCTGATCGCGGCGAACCGCCCGGCCAGCGGCAAGCGCGCATGGGCGCGGAGCGTGCCATCGGCCTGATAATGGAGGATGGTCGCATAGACGCCCGCCGGGTTGGCGAACGTCTCCTCGGCCAGGACGTAGAAGCTGTCGTCGGGATTGACGTGGAAGAGGTGCAGGCCGGCCAGGGGCTGCGCGGTAGTGAGCGTAATCGGTACAGTCCCGGCCATGATCCGCCCGGTATGGGGAGTGGCGATCTGGGCGGTGAAATCGCGCCCCTGGCCGGGAAACGCCGGCGTCGTGGCCAGGTCCGTCGTGCCGTCGGCCCCGGGGTGGAGGGTGGCGAGCCGGCCGGCCGCATCGACCAAGCGGGCCACGCGGGTCGCGGGCACGTCCGGCAACAGGAGGATCTCACCGCGCGGGCCGAGCAAGAAGGACAGGCCGGCCTGGTCGTCGGGTTTGAAGGAGCCGGGCGCGACCGCCTGGCCGTCGAGGCGATCCGGCAAGGGGTAATTGGCGCGCACCGTGCCGTCGGGGGCCAGGCGCAACAGGCTCCGCTGGACGATCGCCCAGAGGTCCGGGCCCCAGGCCTGGAGGCCGTTCACGAAGCCGCCGCGCTGGTGATCGCCGGGCGCGGGGACGATCCCGAGCAGGGTGCCGGACGCGCTGTAGTGCAGCAGGCGCCCACCGTCCTGGGTACTGCCCTTCGCCCAGTCGCCAACCCAGAAACTGCCGTCGGCCGTCACCGCGAGCCCGTACAGCCCGTCCGTATCGGACCAGATACCGATACCCTGGGGGCCAAGCGGGATCGTGAACACGGGGGTGGCGGCGGGCGGTCCCGCGCCGAACAGCAACAGCTGTCCGGGGCCGGGAGTCTCCGGCGGCCCCGGTGTCGCCGCGTCCGCCGCGCCGGCGGGGCCCGCCGCCCCGAACCCGACCAGGGCCGTCACGCCGCCCGCCAGCAAGAGTAGGAGGCCCAGCCCCGCCGCCAGCCGCGGCACCCGGTGCCGCGGGCGCGGCGGGGCTGCTTGCCCGGCGTGGTGCGCTGTCTTGCCCATGTGTGACGCTCACGCTTTCTGCAGTATCTTCGGATACTGCGTCCGGCCCCGGGCCCAGCTGCCCAATCTACGTGTCACGTGTATGGCTATTACACGCGATTCCCCCCGCCAGCGCAAGCCCGGAGCGGGAACGCAAGCGGGGAGAAAAGCGGGCAGAAAAGCGGAAACCGAGGCCAGCGGCGGCGCGCAGTCCTGCCCCTGGGCATAAGCCCTAAATCGCCCCCGGCCGTGCTTGACAGACGGCGGGCGCCTATGCTATAATCGCCACGACAACCGAATAGCACCAAGGCTCTTATCAAGAGAGGTGGAGGGAGACGGCCCTGTGAAACCCGGCAACCCGGCAGCGATGCCCCGGTGCCAATTCCGACAGAGCGATCTGTGAGATAAGGGAGTGGTGTGTATCCAGCGCCGGATATGCCCCTCACCTTTGAGGGGCTTTTTTTGTGGGTCCGGCCTACGGCGCAGCTGCGCGCGCGTCCGGCCCCGTCCCTCGCTGTTGCAGGGATGGGGCGTTTTAATGGGGATTCCGCACTGCGTAAGGATTTGTCCATGCCAGCAGTCGTTGTGCAAAAATATGGGGGGTCGTCGGTGGCGGGGGTGGCCCGCGTGCAGGCCGTGGCCGCCCGCGTGGCGGCGACCGTGGCCACGGGGGTGCAGGTGGCCGTCGTGGTCTCGGCCATGGGCGACACGACCGATGCGCTGATCGCGCTCGCCCAGGCGGTGCATCCGGACCCCACGCACCGGGAGCTGGACCTCTTGATGTCCACCGGGGAGGTCGTGGCCTGCGCCGTATTGGCCCTCGCCCTGCAGGCGCGGGGCGTGGCGGCGCGGGCACTGACCGGCGCCCAGGCGGGGATCTATACCAGCGGGCCGCACCGCCGGGCGGCGATCGCCGACGTGGACTCGCGGCGGGTGCGGGCCGTGCTGGCGGCGGGCGAGGTGGCGATCGTGGCCGGCTTTCAGGGCGTGCGCGGGCCCGGGCCGGGCGGGGAGATCACCACGCTGGGCCGCGGCGGGTCCGATACGTCCGCGGTGGCCCTGGCAGTCGCCCTCGGCGCCGCCTGGTGCGAGATCTATACCGATGTCGCCGGCATCTTTACGGCCGACCCCCGGCTCGTGCCGGCGGCCCAGCAGATCCCCCGCCTGGGCTACACCGAGATGCTGGAGCTGGCTCATGAGGGCGCCCGCGTGCTGCATCCCCGGGCGGTGGAGCTGGGCAGCGTCTATGGGCTGCCGATCGTCGTCCGGTCGAGCTTTCACGCCCGGCCGGGCACCGTAATTGCGGCCCCGGCGCGCCGGCTGCCGCCGGAGTTGGATGCGGAGGGAATCGTCATGGAGCTCGATAACAAAATCTCCGGCGTCGCCCACGACGCCGACGTCGCCCGGGTGACCGTCACCGGCGTGCCGCGGGCCAATCGAGAGCTGCACCGCCTGTTTACCCCGCTCGCCGCGGCCGGGATCAACGTCGACGCGATCGCCTACGCGCTGGACGCCGAGGGCCACGCCGCCGACTGCACCTTCACCGTAGCGGCGGGCGACCTGGCGCGCACGGTGCAGATCGCCGGCGCGGCCGCGGTGGAGCTGGGGGCGCGCGAGGTCCGCACCCGGCGCGACGTGGCTAAGGTGTCGCTGATCGGGCTCGGCATCCAGGACACGCCCGGCCTGGCCGCGCAGGCCTTCGCGGTGCTCGCCGGGGCGGGCATCCCGATCGAGATGGTCACCACGTCCCAGATCCGCATCACCTGCCTGGTGCCCGAAAACCGTCTGGAAGAGGCCGCCCGCCTGCTCCATCACGCCTTTGGCCTCGACGGCCTGGACCCCCCGCCGGAGCGCCCGGCGTTGCCGGAATCCTCCTTCCCGCGGATCGCTAGCGTCCCGGAGGTGTGCCCATGGCCCGGGTAAATGTGGGCGTCTTAGGCGCCAGCGGGGCCGTGGGCCAGCGCCTGGTGCAGCTGCTGGCCGATCACCCCTGGTTCGCCGTGGCGGCCCTGGGCGGCTCCGAGCGGGCGGCCGGCCGGCGCTATGGCGATCTGGCGCACCCCGCCGGCCAGGGCAGTGGGGCGGGCGCGCCGTTGCCGGCCGCGCTGGCCGATCAGCAGCTGCGCCCCACGCACCCGGCGGAGTTTCGTGACTGTGCCCTGGTCTTCAGTGCCCTGCCGGCCGACGCTGCACACAGCGTGGAGCCGGCCTTCGCCGCCGCCGGGTACGGGGTGGTCTCCAATGCCAGCAGCTTCCGCATGGCGCCCGATGTGCCGCTGGTGATCCCCGAGGTCAACGCCGGCCACCTGGCCCTGATCCGCCGTCAGCGGCAGGAGCGGGGCTGGCGGGGCTTCCTGGTCACGAATCCGAACTGCTCGACGATCCACCTGACCCTGGCCCTGGCCCCGCTGCAGCAGGCCTTTGGCCTGGCGGCCGTGCAGGTGACCACGCTCCAGGCCCTCTCGGGGGCCGGCTTGCGCGGGGTGGCTGCGCTCGCTATTATCGACAATGTGATCCCCTATATCGGGGGCGAGGAAGAGAAAATGGAGAGCGAGCCGCGCAAGCTGCTCGGCCGCCTGACCGCGGACGGGATCACGCCCGCGGCCGTCACGCTGAGCGCCCAATGCACCCGCGTGCCCACGACCGACGGGCACCTGGAGATGGTCGGGGTCA
>DATGEF010000507.1:0-3754 GCA_035310405.1 Chloroflexia bacterium
CTCCTCTGGGGTGCGCCCCCTGCTTCCCCAACGGGGCGAGCTAGGGGGACGGCCCGGGCGGCGGATCAGGGCGGGGCCAGATGCCCGCTGGCCCCGCCCTGATCCGCCGGGCAACGAATTCTTCGTTGCGCTCAGAATGACAATTTCTTTGTTGTCTTTGCTAATATTTGTGTCTGTAGATGATAGTGCGCAAGGGGCAAAGCTAGTGGCTTATTACGAAGGTTATCTAGTGGGCGGTAGGCAGCGCCGAGCATTCCGCACTACGCTGGCCTTGACACCGAATCAGCTTCTGGGTAGAATCAGGCGGCGGCGGGCCCGGGTCACGCAAACCGTAGATGAGCCGTCATTTGGGCTGTGGGAGCGGGCTCCATCCGCGCGCACGTCAGCCGCCGCGGGCGACTCGGCCGGAGTAGGGGCGGGTCGCAGACCCGCTTGGGGGGGCGGGTGGAGCGCGGTTGGAGGGGCCGCTGGGCAGGGCACCCCCGTCAACAGGCGGGTCTGCGACCCGCCCCGACCCCGACTAGCGCGCCAGGAGACGAGCTAGGTCGTAAGTTCGGGCTGTGGGAGAGGGCTCTGCCCTCGAAGGGCTTGCCGCGCGGGTGGGTCGCGATCCCGCGCCTGATCGTGAAGCGAGTATTGCGCGGGCGGGGCCCTCTCCCACAGCCGCTTCAGGCGCGGGCAGGGGCGCAGCACCGGCGCCCCGTCGCCTGCACGAGTCCGCACCGGCCGCCCCGTAGTGCCAGGCCGCCAGCCCGCGTAGGCGGGCTGCGGACTCGTAGCCGCGGCTTCCGCCGCTAGGCGTCCCGCACACCGGCAGAAGGAGATCACGCCGCGCATGTCCACCTCCCCTATTGGCCCGGCGGCCGCGCGCCGGCACACCCTGGTCGTCGGCCAGGCCGGGGGCCCGACCCCGGTGATCAACAGCAGCCTGGCCGGCGTGATCCGCGCGGCCCAGGCGGCCGGCTTCCGTCGCATCCTCGGGCTGCGCTACGGCGTGCGCGGCCTGCTCGCCGGCGACTATCACGACTTGAGCGCCCTCACCCCGGCCGACCTCGCGGCGCTCCGCGCGACGCCCTCCTCGGCGCTGGGCGCCTGCCGGCTGAAGCTCGACGCCGCCCAGGTGGCGGCCGGCTTCGCGGCCCTCCAGGCCCTGGACGCCGGGGCGTTCATTTACATTGGCGGCAACGACTCGGCGGACACTGCACACCGCCTGGCCGCGGCGGCGGCCGCGGCCGGGGACCCCCTGCGCGTGCTGGCGGTGCCCAAAACGATGGACAATGACCTGCCGGCCACCGATCATTGCCCGGGCTACGGCAGTGTCGCCCGCTATGTGGCCACCGCGACCCTGGAGACGACGCTCGACACCCGGGCCATGCCCGAAACCTACCCGGTCAAGATCCTGGAGGTCGCCGGCCGGTACGCCGGCTGGATCGCCGCGGCGGCCGCCCTGGCCCGCACCGTCGACCCCACCACGCCGCACCTGATCTACGTGCCGGAGCGGCCCTTCATCCTGGACAGCTTCCTGGCCGACGTTCGCGCGGTGCTGGCGCGGGAGGGGCATTGCATTATTGTGATCAGCGAGAACCTGAACGGGCCCGACGGCCAGCGCCTGGAGACCGGCCCGGCCCGCTTCGTCGACCCCTTTGGCCATGCCTACTATCCCGGGCCGGCCGATATGCTCTGCCAGGAGCTGCTCCAGCGCGGCATCCGTGCCCGCTTCGACAAGCCCGGCACGCTGCAACGCATGGCCGGGGCCTTGATCTCGCCGGTCGACCAGGACGAAGCCGAGCGCTGCGGCGCGGCGGCCGTGCAAGCTGCCAGCGCCGGGGCCACCGACCAAATGGTCGCCTTGCGGCGCGTCGCCGGCCCGATCTACCACTGTGACACCAGCCTGGTCCCCCTCAGCGCCATCGCCAACACGGAGCGTCTGCTGCCGGACGCCTTTCTCGCGGCCGCCGGCAACGACATCACCGCAGCGTTCGTCGACTACGCGCTGCCGCTGATCGGCGGACCCCTGCCAGCCTATTTTCAATGGGCGCCGGGATCCGGGGTCCCGACCCCCGACCCCCGACCCCTGACCCCTATACGTTAAGGAGCCAACAGCCATGGAAATTCAAACGATCGGCGTCGTGGGCGCCGGAGCAATGGGCAACGGCATCGCCCAAGTCTGCGCCCAGGCGGGGTATGCCGTGATCATGCACGACCGGGAAGACGCGTTCGTGCAGCGGGGGCTGGGCACGATCCAGAAGAGCCTGGGGAAATTGGCGGAGAAGGGGAGATTCAGCCCGGCGGAGCGCGACGCGATCTACGCCCGCGTCACGCCGAGCACCACCCTGGCCGATCTCGCGGTGGCCCAGTTGGTGATCGAGGCGGTCTTCGAGAAGCTCGACGTGAAGCGGGACGTGCTGGGCCGCCTGGACAGCCTCTGTCCGCCGGAGACGATCCTGGCCAGCAATACGTCGTCGATCTCGATCACGAAGCTGGCGGCGGCCACCCAGCGCCCCGACCGGGTGATCGGCATGCATTTCTTCAACCCCGTGCCGATCATGCAGCTGATCGAGATCATCCGCGCCCTGCAGACGAGCCAGGCGACCTTCGACACGATCCGGGTATTGAGCGTCCGGCTGGGCAAGACGCCCGTGGCCGTCCAGGACTCGCCGGGCTTCGTCACCAACCGGGTGCTGATGCCGCTGCTGAACGAGGCGATGTTTGCCTATATGGAGGGCATCGCCTCGGCTGAGGACATCGACACCGCGGTCAGGCTGGGGCTGAACCACCCGATGGGCCCGCTGACCCTGGCCGACTATGTCGGCCTCGACGTCTGCCTCGACGTGCTGGAAGTGCTGCACCGCGAGTTGGGCGACCCGAAGTTCCGCCCCTGCCCGCTGCTGCGCAAGATGGTCGACGCGGGCTATCTCGGCCGTAAGTCGGGCCAGGGGTTTTACACCTACTAAGGGCCGTATAGCACCCAGCACCCCAAGATAGGGAAAGCGATGAGCGATCCGGTCTATGCAGGGCTAGAGAGCCTGGTTCTTTTTGGCCCGCCGTATCTGTTGGAGGTGGCTCTGCTCGCCGTCGCGCTCTGCGTAGCGTTTGCGCCGTTGCGACGCGCGCCGCCCACGCCCCGATCCTCGGCCTTCTCGGCGGGCTACGTTAACGTTACCCTCCTGCTCGGGATGCTGGGCCTGGTCTCGCTGGCCGACTGGCTGCGCGACCAGATCATGCATCACTGGATGTCGATCGCTGGCTGGCTGCTGATGCCCTTTATCCTGGCTCTCTTCGGCGTCACGGTGGGCCTCGCCGGGCTGGTGCTGGAGGGCGCGCGCTTCTGGAAGGTTTTTGCCGTCCTGCTGATCAGCATCAGCGGAGGCCTGCTCCTCTGGACGGGCCTCCGCGCTTTCGCCACCGCTCAGCTTCCGCCCCCCACCTACCGGGTAGCCTGTGCCACCAACACCTATAACCACGACGAACCGCTGCTCGAAATGCGTCGCGGCGAAACCGTGCAATTCACAGGCTGTGCGGGGAGTTTCGTATCCTGGGGCGTCGGGATTAGCAACACGGCAGTTCTCGGCCCGGCGCCCGTGGATATCCCGTTCGCCGAGTTGCATGATCGATTCAGCGCCCTGCGGAGCGGCGACGCAACCATGACTACATTCTGCAACCCATGGCATGGATTGGATGCGGGATATGACTGCACGATCCCGGTTCATGTGCGGTAGGGAGCGCCTGGACAACGTGGGTACGAAATCTCCGT
>DATGEF010000508.1:0-3465 GCA_035310405.1 Chloroflexia bacterium
TGCCGCCGCTGCCGATTCTCGTGACGCTGGGCGCCGAGATCCGGCGGCAAGAGTTGAACCCGTCGGATCTAGCGAAGGTGACTGCGGATATCCTGCGCATCCCACAGGCTTTACAGGAATTGATCGACGAGGGTGACGATGGCGCACGTTGACGACGCTAAACAGATCCTGGTGGCACTGGGACTCCCCAAGCAACAACAAACCAAAATCGCCGCCTTTACCCTATTAGCCCTGGCCAGGCTACGTGTGAATGATCCGTGGAGTGCGGCGACTCAACAGTCCTGGCGGGTTCACGACCTGCTGGGCTTTATGAAAACCGCTTACAATGAGGGGTACGCCGAGAATACCCGGGAAACCGTCCGGCGGCAGGTCTTGCATCAGCTTGAGCAGGCTCGGGTTGTCGATCGTAACCCCGATAACCCGGCGCTGGCGACGAACAGTCCACATAGCCATTATGCGCTTTCTTCTGCTGCTCTGACCGTAATACGGGCTTATGGCACTCCCGACTTTCCGACTCGGGTAGCGGAGTTTATCCGCAATCATGGTGCGCTACTGGATGCCTATCGCGCTCAGCGGAAAGCTCGACTGGTGGTAGTAACCCTCTCCAGCGGGGAAGAGCTTCCAGCGCTGAGTCCTGGAAAGCATAATGAGCTACAAGCTGCTATTCTGCGAGATTTCCGAAAGTGGTTCGCCGCTACCGCCGTACCCTTGTACTATGGTGATGCTGCCAACAAAGATCTTTATGTCAAAAAGTCCGTACTGGCGGATCTGAGGATTCCCTTCACCGAACATGATAAACTGCCGGATGTGATCCTGTACGAGGGTGATAAGCAGTGGCTGTACTTGATTGAAGCAGTCACTTCACACGGCCCGGTTTCACCTAAGCGATGGCGTGAGTTAGAGGCCGTTTTGACTACCAATGCCTGCCCGGCACGGCGAATTTATGTGAGCGCGTTTCCCAATTGGAAAGAATTCAAACGCCATCTGGCGAACATCGCCTGGGAAACGGAAGTCTGGCTGGCCGACATCCCCGATCACATGATCCACTTCAACGGCGAGAAATTTCTCACAGCACCCTGAGTGTACTCTCCACGACTTCAGCCAGCCAAGAGGCGGCGGAGGGTAGCAATGGGAGCAGCAAGCGCACCTCTTCGAGGACTTCACCCAGTCTGAAGTTCACAACTCCAGGGAGGCCATGACCTCGACGATCGCCGGGATATTGGGTTCGGGGGTGCGCAGTTCGCGGACGACCACGCCGTCTTTGAGGAAGATTACCCGGTCGGCGTAGGAGGCGGCGCGCGGGTCGTGCGTGACCATGACAATCGTCGCCCCCAATTCCCCGCAGCTGCGGCGCAACAGGTCGAGGATGGCCGTGCCGGCGCGCGAGTCGAGGTTGCCGGTTGGCTCGTCGGCCAGCACGATCTCCGGGGCGGTGACGAAGGCGCGGGCAATCGCCACGCGCTGCTGCTGGCCGCCCGACAACTGGTTGGGCCGGTGGGCGCGGCGGTCGGTGAGGCCGACCAACTCCAGCAGGCCGGCGATCTTCGCGCGATGCGGGGCGAGATCCTGGCCGTCGATCAGCAGCGGCAGGGCGATGTTCTCTTCCGCCGTCAGGGTCGGCAGCAGGTTGTAGAACTGGAAGATAAAGCCGATCTTCCGCCGCCGCACGCGCGTAATCGCGTCGTCGCTCAAGCGGCCCAGGGCCTGCCCGCCCAGGGTGATCTCGCCGGCGCTGGCCCCGTCCAGCCCGCCCAGCAGGTGTAACAGCGTGGACTTGCCCGACCCCGAGGGCCCCATGATGGCGACAAACTCGCCTTTATTGACGGCCAGGTCGACGCCCTGCAACGCCGTCACCGTTACCCCGCCCATCTGGTATTCCTTCGTCAGGCCGATCGCGCTCAAGATCGTCATGGCTTGGTCTCCTTCGGTTGCACATTCAGCCCCAGCACGCCCACCGCCGCCCGTTTGCCCACCAGTTCCAGATCGCCCAGATCGGCGAAGGTGTAGCGCGCTGCCTGCGCGCCCAGCGCCTGCCGCGTCGTCTCACTCAAGAGCAGCCCGCATTCCGGGTGCATCTTGGTCAGCTTTTCAATCCGTGCGGCGACATTCACCGGGTCCCCGATCACCGTGTACTCCTGGCGTTGTGCCGAACCCGTCGCCCCCACCGTCACCGTCCCGGTGTTCAGGCCGATCCCGAAGCGGGCCACCGGTTGGCCCTCGGCGCTGCGCCGCGCGTTCAACTGATCCAGCCCCTCCCGGATCCGCAGGGCCGCCCGCAGCCCCCGCGCCGCATGGTCGGCGTACTCGGTCGGCGCGCCGAAGATACAGAGCACGGCATCCCCCAGGAAGCGCCCGATGATGCCCCCCTCGGTTTCCGTGGCGCGGATGATCACCTCGAAGTACTGGTTGAGGGTCGCCATCACGGTTTCGGGCGTGTGCGCTTCGGCGAAGGCGGTGCTGTCCCGCATATCGCAGAAGAGGACCGTCACCGTCTTGCGCTGCCCTTCCAGGGTGACGCGGCCCGCCATCACGGCCTCGCTCACCTCGCGGCTCAGGTAGCGGCCGAACAGGTCGCGCAGCCGCTCGCGCTCGGCCAGCCCGGCCACCATCCCGTTGAAGGCCCGCGCCAGGTCGCCCAGCTCATCCCAGCGGGTTTCCGGCACCCGGGGTGTCAGGTCGCCGCCGGCGACCGCCCGCGCCGCCGCCGTCACCACCCCGACGGGCGCCAGGGTGCGCTGCGTGAAGGCGACCGTCAGCCCCATCGTCGCCAGCATCGCCACCAGCATCGCCAGCGCCGACCCCCGGATCACGTCCCAGCGCAGGTTCTCCACCGGCGCGTTAGAGGCCCCGGCGATCACATAGCCGATGCGCTGCCCGTCGCGGTTCAGGATCGGGGCCGTGACCTCGTAGACCCCCGTCCCGCTCCAGGCCGTCTCGCGGAGCAGCGCTGCGGTGCCCGCCAGCGTTACGGTATCGGGCAGCACGCGGCCCAGGTAGGCCGGCATGGTGCCCTCCAGGACTTGGTAGCGCAGGTTGGTCAGGAAGAAGTAGCGGATGTCGAAATCATAGCGCGAATCGCTGTCGGCGCTCATCTGGGCGGCCAGTTGGGCGGGTGTGACCGCCAGGATCTTCCGCAGCACGGCGACATTCTGCGTGTCGAGTTCGCCCATGGTGAGCAGCGGTTGGCCCTGGCTGAGCGCGGTCATGCGGTCGAGGGCCCGCGTGGCGCTTTTCTTGAGGTTGGTTTCCAGCAGGTCGCTCTCGTAGCGGACCTGCACCGCGGTGAGCGCGGTCATCGCGAGCAGGACGAGGAGGCCGATGCCCAGCGAGAGCCGGGCCGCCAGCGGCAGGCGGGCCACGGCGCCCCGCAACCCCCGCGGCCCCCGGTGGACGGCGCGGGGCAGGAAGCCGGGCGCGCCCTCGGCCCGCATGGCCTCGGCGGGGTGGACATCGGCGGCGCGCCCG
>DATGEF010000509.1:0-6019 GCA_035310405.1 Chloroflexia bacterium
ACAGCGTACATGCGCGGGTCGCCGAAATTCGCCACAGCCTGGATGTGTACGCCCAGATCGAGGATGACCTGACCAGCGTCGCCGCACAACGGCTGCAAGAATGGCTCCAGATGAGCGAGGACGACGCCACGAGCCCGCCGGTCGACGTGACCGGCAGCGATACATCCGCCACCGATCCGGCCGTCACCGGGGCCAAAACACCGGCCGGCAAGGGCAAAACCGCTCCGGCCGGCGTATCCTCACACCTCCCGCAAGGGCTCCCGTATTACGGCGCGATTAGCTCCCCCTTTGGCTGGCGCAGCAGCCCCTTTGTGAAGGGCAAGGTCGGTTTCCATACCGGCGTCGATATCGTGGCCCCCATGGGCACGGCGGTGCATGCCACGCAGGCCGGCCGGGTGACCCTGGCCGGGTGGTCCAATGTCTACGGGCGCGTGGTCATGATCGACCATGGCAACGGGTGGTCCACGCTCTATGGCCATAACTCGCATCTACTGGTCGCGGTCGGTCAATGGGTGGGGCAAGGGCAAGTGATCTCCTACTCCGGCAGCACCGGCATGTCGACCGGCCCGCATATCCATTACGAGGTGCGCCATAACAACATCCCGGTCAACCCGATGCGATTCCGGTGACCGCCGGAGCCACACCAGGCACGCCGGATGCGCTGCCTGCCGGTCCATTGGCCTCTTCAACAGAAAGAGAATCGGGCTATGTCCAGCATATTCGGCAACAAGCGCGGGGTAGCGGCGGCGCCCCGTCCGGTGGAGGATAAGATCGAAACGTTGATCGGGAGTACCTCCCGCCTGCACGGCGATATCAAGACCGAGGGCACGATCCGGATTGATGGCGTGATCGAGGGCGATGTGGAGTCGGCCAGCAACATCATCGTCGGCCAAAACGGCAAGGTCCTGGGGTCGTTACGGGCGCAGAAGGTGCTGGTGGCCGGAGCGGTCCGCGGCAACATCCAGGCCGCCGGCGGGCTGGAGATTGTGGCGACCGGGAAGGTCTGGGGCGATATCACGATCACGTCGCTGCTGATCGAAGAAGGGGGGCTCTTCCGCGGGCAGAGCATTATGCGGGATGAGCCGCCGCCCGAGGCCCTGCTCGCCCCCACGGTCCTCGCGGTGCGCCCCGTCCTGCCCCCCGAGAGCGGCGACCCCCGGGCCCTGGCCAGCGTGCTCGGGACCTAAAATGCCGGCGCCGCTTCCTCCGTGCCGATATCCCAGAGCCGCTCCATGTCCTGGTTGGAGTAGCACTGGAAAGCCATCAGCGTGTGCGTGCGGGTGATCGTGCGGATGGCCGAAAGCTGGCCGGTGACCAGCTCCGCGAGCTGCTCATACACCGGCGTGCTGACAATGGCCACCAGGTCCCACTCCCCGGTCACGGAATAGACCTCGCGCACGCCGTCGATCTTGAGCAGGGCCTGCGCCGTATCGGGCACGGCGTGTCGCCCGACGTTAATCATCACCAATGCGGTCACCATCGCCTATCTCCTGTAGTTATGTAAACTTATCGTCAGGCCGCCGGGGCGAAGCCGAGCCCGCGCTGGCGCAGGCTGAGCCAGGTGTCGCCGATAATCAGGTGGTCGAGGACGTCGACGTCGAGGAGCCGGCCGGCGGCCACGATCTGCTCGGTCACCTCGACATCCTGGCGCGAAGGGGTCGGGTCGCCGCTCGGGTGATTGTGCGCGACGAGGATCGCGGTGCCGTTGAGGCGGATCGCCTCCTTGAACACTTCGGCCACGCGCACCAGGCTGCTGTTCACGCTCCCCTTATGCACGTCGACCATTTTCATGACCTGGTGCTTGGTATTCAGCACGACGACGCGCAGCACTTCCTGCTCGAACGGGCGCATTTCCATGACCAGCAGGTCGCCGATCTTTTGCGGCCCGTCGACCACCAGGCGCTGTTCGGGCTCGGCAACCAGCAGGCGCCGGCCGAGCTCCAGCGCCGCTTTCAGCTGGCAGACCTTGGCCTCCCCCAACCCATGCACCAGGCACAGGGTCGAGAACGACACCCGGCTGAGGCCGGTCAGCCCGCCATGCTCGTGCAGCAAGCGCCCGGCTAGGTCGAGGACCGATTCGCCGTGCGAGCCCACGCGCAAGAGAATCGCCAGCAGCTCGGCCTCGCTGAGGGTGGCCGGCCCACTATTACGCAACTTCTCCCGCGGCCGGTCGTCGCTCGGCAACTCCTTGAGCATCGGCCGCCCCGGCCCCGCCGGCCCGCGCGCGGCCGTCGTCGTCACCGACCCATCCGGGGCGTAGATGGTCAGCGCCGGCGCGGCGGGCCGGGGCCGGCGCCGGGCGGCCGGCGCCGGCGGATAGAGGGGATCAGACATCGAACGGAGCCACTCCTCTTCTGGGCCGCACCTGGGCCTCTCCTGGGCAGTTGTTGCCTGTATTATAGCACGCGGCGGGCCGGCCCATATAGCCCGTTCCCGCAGGCTGACAGGCAGTCCACTATTTTTCTGGGACTATTGGCGGATTGACAAACGCGGGCCACTGCCTATAAAATAGGGCTGACGAGATCCCGGTACCGCGCAGTCCGCTGATACCCACACGGTACCCTCCCTGCCCATAAGAAAACCCTAAACAATCCCACGGGCGATTCGTGGCCATAGAGGTGTAGAAGTGATCAAGCGCCCCCACTCACCTTGGCGTGTGCGAGCGATTCTGGGCATGGTGCTGCTGCTGCCGGGGCTGCTGGCCGGCCTGGCGGTTGGGCAAAATGCGTATGCCCTCATAGGCGGGTGCCGGGGCGACCCCATCGTGTTTCTGTCCAACGGCTACCGGGTGCAGATGACGGCGAGCATCGCCACCGATGCCGCCAACATCCAGCATGTAACCTACACCCTGCACGCCCCCACGGGCACTGTGGTGACGCAGGTTGTGCAAACCTCCGGCGGACTCAGCGCGAAAGAAAGCCTGGTCTTTTACGCCGATAATCCGCCTATGGACTATAATACGGATACCCTGGTGACCAGCAGTGACAACAGTATCACGGTGACGGCGACGACTGCCGTCACCGCGATGGGGCGCGGGGGGAGCAGCCAGGGTGAGGCGGACGGCCAGACGAATCAGCACTTGCTGGTCAGCCTGGTGCGCTAGGGCAGGGGGGTAGCCAATGGAAACTTCGGCCCGGCCCGCCCTCGCCCAGCCGGTCACCGGCCTGGTGACGAGTCTGCTGGGGCTGGGGGCGCTCGTCGCCGTCTGGATCGGTGTCCCCTTCAGCACCACCCTGATGGCCGGCCTCACCACCACCCTGGTGGCGATCGGCCTGGTCGTCTCCGTCATCCTGGCCGCCAACTTCCCGATCCATGTCCGCTATCGCCAGAAAATCGAGATCAACAGCGCCCCCCTCTACCTGATGGCCGTGCTCTTACCGCCCGCCCTGGCGGTCACCGCGGCGGGGCTCGCCATACTGACGGCGGAGTTGGTCGTCCGGGGCCGGCGCGGCACCTACCCCAGCGATATCGCGACCCAGGTCGGGCGCATGCTGATTGTGACTCTCGCCTGCACCCTGGTGGCGCATATCCCGATCGGGCCGGGCGCCGCCCAACTGGCCCTCCTGGCCGGCGCCGCGGTCACGATGTGGATTGTCGACCTCCTCACCGGGCCCTTCCTCATCCAGCCGCTGACCGGGGAGCCCTTTCTGCAGATCATCCGCGCCTCGGTGCGCGAAGCGGCGCCGGCCGAAGCCGCCCAGTATATCGTGGGCCTGCTCGGCGCGCTGGCCGCGGCCCAGCAGATCTGGGCCTTGCCCCTGCTCATCCTGCCGACGGCGCTCGTCTACCTGGCCTTCAAAAACGCCAAAGAGATGCACGACAGCACGCGCCAACTGCTGGAGAGTATGGCCGACACCGTCGATTTGCGGGACCCCTATACGGGGGGCCATTCCCGCCGGGTGACGGAGCTGTGCGCGGGCATCTTACGCGAGATGGAGATCAGCAGCCCCGACACGGCGGTGATCCTGGCCGCGGCCCGGGTGCATGATATCGGGAAAATCGGCATCCCCGACCAGGTGCTGCACAAAACCGGGCCGCTGACCCCCGAGGAGCGGGCGATCATGGAAACACACCCGGAGCGCGGCGCCGACCTGCTCGGGCGCTACCCCGATTTCGCGCGCGGGGTGGTGATGGTCCGCCACCACCACGAGTGGTGGAACGGCAACGGCTATCCCCACCGGCTCAAAGGGACGGAGATTCCCCTCGGCGCCCGCCTCATCTCAGTAGCCGACAGCTTCGACGCGATGACCACCGACCGGCCCTACCGGCGGGCAATGTCGGCCCGTAAAGCGGCGGAGATTTTGCGGGCCGGGCGGGGCATCCAATGGGACGCGGCGATCGTCGACACGTTCCTGCACAGCATTGCCGATCAGCTGGAGCCGGCGGCCCCGGCCCGCTTGAAGATCGTGGGCGATTCCGCCCCCGAAGGCTACCGCGACGGGAGCCAGGTGCGCGCCTGAGCCGGGGCCACCCCCGGCCGCGGATCAAAACGTCTGTGCCAGGCGGACCTGGGCGGCCGCCGGGATCTGCGGGTAAAAGCCCGCGATGATCGCTTGCGCGCGCAAGAAGTAGTCCAGCCAGGGCACCTCCTCCGGCCGGCCGTAGGCAGTCAGGAGATCCTCCTCGGGCCGGGGCACGGTCGGCCAGGCCGCCCGGATCGTCTCCAGCGCCGCGTCCCCGACCTCAGTATTCAGCTGATCCAGCCGATCATAGACGTTCAGCAGGTAGTTGAAGTAGGACGGCAGGGGAAATTCCACGGCCGGATGCGCGGCCACCCAGGCATTCCAGCGCGCCACGACGGCGATATAGACATCCATATACATATAAAAGCGCTGGATCGCGGTGCGCCAGGATGGGCGCAGCACGGCCGGCAGGGGCCAGGCACCCGGCGGGCAGAGCGACTCGCTGCGCTGAAACACCTGGCCCGACCACATCGCCATCGGGTAGCCCTGGCAGACGACCGGCCGGTGATCGTAAATGCCACAGCGCTCATGGCCGTCGTTGAGGCGCACGAGGAACACACACGGCTGTTTGATCTGAAAGGGGCCGTTTTTATCGAGCGCCAGACCGTACCCCGGGCCCGCGTGCTGCAGGTGGAAGCCGTCGAGCCCCGGCTGCTGCTGGCGACAGGCCATCAGGAAGTCTTCCGGGCTCAGGCGCTCGCGGCGGCTGATCAGCCAGACATCATAGCCACAGACCGGCACGATATACGATCGGCAGCAGGCCCCACAGGTGGCGCAGGGGTTATGCGGCGGGTCACTCGCGGCCATCCGGGGCTCCTGTCGCGGCCGGGGCAAGTGCGTCGTATGCCGCCAGCACGTAGTCACAGTAGTCGGTAAAGGCCCGCGGGGCTGGGTCAGTGGCGAGGGTCGCGTTCCAGCGGGCCACCACGCCACAGTATTCTTCGGAGTCCCGCTGGCGCTCGCGCACGGCGGCGGTTTCCTCGGCAATCTCCACGTCGGCCAGGGTCCAGCGGCGGCAGGTGCAGCCCGATTCCGGCTGGATGTAGAGGATGCCATTGACCATATCGGCGGGGAAGGTGTGACAGACCTGGGGCCGGTCCGCGCCCAGGCCACAGCGATGGTAGCCCGAGCGCGTGCGCAGCAGGAAGATACAGGGGGGCGGACTCTTTTTCCGCCGGGTCGCCTGCTTGGCAAGCGCGATCCGGAAGTACGGCCCCGCCGGGGCCAGTTGGAAGGCATCGCGCCGCGGCGCCGGGGCCTGGAAGTAGACCAGAAAAGTCACCGGCGGCACGTCGAGCGTGCGCGCGATGCGCCAGATATCGCGGCCCGTCGGCACCACAAACGCCGTGTAGCAGCAGGTTTTCGGCTTGCAGGCCAGCCAGGTCGCCTCTTTACGGGTCAGTGCCGGGTCATTCACGATTACGGATGGCTCCTCCAGGGGCGTCAGGCGGCGCGCTCAATGCGCCGGGCCAGATCGGCGTAGGGCCCGAAATCGGTGGGCGCGATCAGCCGACCGATCTTCTGATGTTCGCGCCGGGTGGCATGGACCAGGTGGG
>DATGEF010000510.1:0-3325 GCA_035310405.1 Chloroflexia bacterium
CCGGCAACATCGGGATGCCCGCCGCGCGATAGTCCTCCTGGCGCACCAGGGCCAGCGCCCAAAAGTGGGCCGGCGTCCAGAAGAAAATGATGGCGAAGAAGAGCAGCGCCGGGACGCCGATCGAGCCGGTGACGGCGGCCCAGCCGACCAGCGGGGGGACGGCCCCGGCCGCGCCGCCGATGACGATATTCTGCGTGCTAGTCCGTTTCAACCAGATCGTATAGACAAAGACATAGAACAGATTGCCGGCGAGAGCCAGCGTCGCGGCCAGCCAGTTCGTGGTCAGCCCGAGCTGGACGACCGCCAGGCCCGTCAGCGCGACGCCGAAGCGCAAGGCGTGGCCCGGGGCAATCTGCCCAGTCACCACCGGGCGGTGGCGGGTGCGCCGCATCTGCCCGTCCAGGTCCCGATCGAGATAGCTGTTGATCGCGTGCGCCCCGCCGGTCGCCAGCGTGCCGCCCAGCAAAGTCCAGGCGATCAGGGCCAGCAGCGGCTGGGCCGGCGGCTGGTGGACGGCGGCGATCAACATCGCCGCCGCGGTGGGGATCAGCAGCAGCGGGATCACGCGCGGCTTGATCAGGCTGAAGTAGCGGGTCGCCTGCACGAGCCCGGCCGGCCGGGGCACTGCCCGCCCGCGCGGGCCCGGGGGGGCCGGATCGGGGGCGCCCAGCCAGACCAGGGCCGTCATGATCACCAGGGCGCCCCAGGTCGCGGCCGCCAGGGCCAGGTGCGCGCTTTTCATGGCCGGGGGCGCCCCCGTCCAGATCGTGAACGCGCCGAGAAAGACCTGGGCCACATAGACCAGGGCCAGCCCATGGGTCACCCGCAGGAGCCGCCGGTCGGCCCGCCGCCAGCGCCAGATGGCCAGGGCGAGCAGGACCATCAGCCCATCCGAGAAGCCGACGGCGAGGCGGTGCCCGAAATTGATCCACTGGTCCAGGGTCAGGGGCCAGAGGCTACTGGCCGAGCACTGGGGCCAGTCCGGGCAGGCCAGGTCCGCCGCCGCGCCCACCACGGCCGAGCCGGTGAACATGGCCACATAGGTCCATAACGTCGTGGCCAGCGCCAGGCCGCGGAGTGCGGAGTGCGGAGTGCGGAGTGCGGATTTAAGTCCGTCGCCTCGTCTTATTCCGCACTCCGCACTCCGCACTCCGCATTGAGGCAGGCGGGCGAACAGGGCCAGCAGGATCACCGCGGCCAGGAGCAGCATCGAGTTGCCCATGTGGGCGGCGATCCAGGTGGGGGGCAGCTTGAGCAGCACGGTGATGCCGCCGAGGATCGCCTGGGCCAGGTAGGTCACGCCGGCCCCGATGGCCAGCCAGAACAGCCGCCGCGGCCGGCGATACCAGATCAGCGTCGCGCCCACGGTGGCCAGCATCAGGCAGCCGACCAGCGTGGCGAAGAAGCGGTGGGTCCACTCGATCAGCTGGTGGTATTCGAGCCGGGGCAGCAGGCTGCCGTCACACAGCGGCCAGGTGGCACAGCCGAGGCCCGAGTCGGTCGCCCGCACGACCCCGCCCAGCACGATCAGCGCCCAGGTGGCGATCGCCGTCGCGACGGTCAGCCGTTGGTACCAGCGCGCCGGCGCCGCCGCCGGGCGGGTCCAGGTGCGCAGCCAACCGGCTGCCAGGCCCGGCATCCGTAACGCTTCATTCAGCATGACACAGGCCTCCAGTCCAGCCGGCAGAGCGAGGGCATGTGGGTATCGCGCAGAGATGATAACGCGCTCGGCGGGTCTCCTGTTTCGGCATCGGGGGCGCCAGAAACATTAAAACTCCATAGTGTTTGTTGCCGGCGCGGCAAAGCGACAGCGCCAGTGCTATAATGGGGTAGTAGCGCAGGATGAGCAAAGGAGGCACCCGTTGGTAGCATACCTCTCCGCGGAGCTGATCGACTCGATCGTCGGCGGCGATAATGGCGACCCGTTCGCCGTCCTGGGCCCGCACCGGGTGCAGGTCGAGGACCAGCCGGCCACCGCCGTGCGGGCGTTTCGGCCCGGGGCCGCGGCGGTGCAGGTCGTGAAGCACGACGGCACCCCCGTCGAGATGTGGCGTATCCACCCGGCCGGCGTCTTTGAAGCGATCGTCCCGGGCGAGGAGGACTTCGGCTACACCTTGCGGGTCACCGATGCGGCCGGCCAGGTCGTCACCCGCGCCGACCCCTATAGCTTCGGCCCGCTGTTGACCGAGTACGACCTCTATCTGATCGGCCAGGGCACCCACCACCGCACCTATGAGAAGCTGGGCGCCCATGTGCGCGAGGTCGGCGGTGTGCGCGGGGTGCACTTCGCCGTCTGGGCGCCCAATGCGCGCACGGTCAGCGTCATCGGCCACTTCAACAACTGGGACTCACGCGTGTATCCGATGCGCCGCCACCCCGCCCAGGGCCTCTGGGAGATCTTCCTGCCGGGCCTGGGCGAGGGCGAAGCCTACAAGTACGCGATGCGCTCGCAATTCAACGAGTATCGCGCCGAAAAGGCCGACCCGTACGGCTTCTACGGCGAGCTCCGCCCGCAGACCGCTTCCGTCGTCGCCGACCTGGACGGCTATCCCTGGGGCGACGCGGCCTGGCGGGACGAACGGCTCCGGCAGACAGAGCTGAACCGGCCGATCGCGATCTACGAGGTCCATCTCGGCTCCTGGTGGCGCGTGCTGGAAGAAGGCAACCGGCCCCTCACCTATGCCGAGCTGGCCGGTCGGCTTGTGGATTATGTCAAGCAAATGGGCTTCACTCACATCGAGCTGATGCCGATCTCCGAGCACCCCTTTGACGGCTCCTGGGGCTACCAGACGGTCGGCTATTATGCGGTGACCAGTCGCTACGGCACCCCCAAGGACTTCATGTATTTTGTCGACCAGTGCCACCAGCACGGGATCGGCGTCTTCCTCGACTGGGTGCCCGCCCACTTCCCCAAAGACATCCACGGCCTGAACTACTTCGACGGCACCCATCTATACGAGCATGCCGACCCCCGCCTGGGCGAGCAGCCCGACTGGGGCACCCTGGTCTTTAACTTCGGCCGCACCGAAGTGCGCAATTTTCTGCTGTCCAATGCCCTGTTCTGGCTCGACAAGTACCATATCGACGGCCTGCGGGTCGACGCGGTCGCCTCGCTACTCTACCTCGACTTCTCCCGCCAGCCCGGCGGCTGGGTGCCGAATCGGTACGGCGGCCGCGAGAACCTCGAAGCGATCGATTTCCTCAAGCGCTTCAACGAGCTGGTCCACCTCGAACATCCCGACGTGGTGACGATGGCCGAAGATTCGACCGCCTGGCCGATGGTCACCCGCCCCACCTTTCTCGGCGGGCTCGGCTTCGATCTCAA
>DATGEF010000511.1:0-12923 GCA_035310405.1 Chloroflexia bacterium
AGGGCGGTGACCACGTCGCTGGTCGGGTTGTAGGTGAAGACGCGCGCGGTCGCGGTGGAGGCGCCGGCGGCCGAGCCGCCCACGCAGTAGATGAGCGGGGTGCTGCCGGCGGTCAGGGCGCCGCAGGCCATATTATTGACCTGGTTGTCGGGGTAGGTGCCGGCTTTGGTCGTCCAGGTGTTGGCAACGGGATCATACTCCAGGGGGTGGGTATAATCGCTGCCGGCGGCGTCGCTGGAGCGGCCGCCCATAGCGTAGAGCTTGCCATTGGGCGCATAGTAGACGCCGAAGGCGCGCACGATCGGGGTCGTCAGGGACGGGCCAGCGTTCCAGGCGGCGGGCGCGCCGCAGACGGTCGGCGTGGCCGTCGCCGTGTTGGCCACGGTGGGGGTCGGCGTGGCCGTGCCGGCGCCGCAGGGGCTCAGCGTGAAGCTGAACAGCCGGTTGGCCACCAGGCCGCCGGTGTTGCAGGAGACCTGGGTGAAAGTACTCTGGTCGCGGATCACGCCGATCGTCTGGCCGGCGCCGGCATCGCCGATCTGGGTGCCATACTGGAGGTTGAAGCTGTTGCTGTTCTCCATCAGCTGGACCTCGAAGTTGACGTTGGCGTTGCCGTTGTTGAGCTCCTGCGCCCGCCATTCCACGTTGAACACCCGGTTGGGCGCGGAGCCGCTGACGGAGGTGAAGACGCCACCGCCGGTGGCGCTGGTAATCAGGTCATCCCAGAACGGCGAGATCGAGTACCGGAAGACCGGCACCGGGAAGCAGGCGTTGCCGAAGGCCGCGTCGCTACTGGCGAACTCGAGGACGCCGTTGGAGCTGACATAGGCATTGGTGTAGGGTTGGTTGTAGAGCTGGATGGTAAACGGCAGGGTGATGTAGGTGGTGCAATCGTCGCAATGATTGCCGATATCGACGGTGCCGGGCACCAGTGTGCCGGTGCTGGTGCTGTAGTTGTAGACGAGGCAGGCCGCCGGGGTGGCCGTGGCGCTCGGCGTGGCGCTGGGGGTGGCCGTCGGCGGCGTGCCGGTGGCCGTCGGCGTCGGCGTGATCGAGCCACAGCTCGGGAACTTGAAGGAGCCGATACGCGTCTTCCAGTTGGCGTTGCCGATCGTGGCGTAGTATTCGCCGGCGAAGACGAAAGTGCAGTCGTCGCTCGGGTCGACGCTCATGCTGCTGTAGTCGCCCCAGCGGCCGCTGCCGCTCTGCTGCTCGCCGGTGCCGACGATGAGGGTGGCCTCCCCCTGGCTCAGTTGGTTGAGGGGATCGCTGGCCAGGCGGCCGGCGTAGCGGATGCCTGGGAAGACCGTCAGGCTCGACACATTGTAGCCGACCGCGATGTTGCCGTCGCGGTCCATATTGATGCTGCCCATCCAGCGATTGGTCGCGTCGGGGGCATAGGTGCCCTGCTGGTAGATGCTGGGCGTGCTGCTGGGGTTGCGGATCTCATACCAGCGGATGCCCGACTGGTTGTTGCCGACGTTGACCGACTCGTTGGTGAGCAGGGCCTCGTGGTCGCCAAAATTGCGATAGGCCAGCCGGAACATCGGGTGGTCGTAGAGCGAGTCCAGGTAGGAGCTCGCGGTGACCGGCGGCGGCTGGGGGATGCAGTTGCGTGAGCCGTTGCAGAGGTTCGGGTCCCATGGGGCAGCCGCCAGGTCGACGGGCCCGGTAAAGGTTGAGTTCGGCGGGTTGATGAAATCCACATGGAACTTCCAGGTGTGGATGAAGTTGCTGTTGCCGGCCATGGTCAGGAAGGTGTTGGGGGCGCCGGCCGGCGGCAGGACGGTGCCGCCGAAGTTAGTGGGCAGGATGTTGGCGTAGAAGTTGCCCGGGTTGAACTCCTGGAAGCTGGCCGACAGCCCACCCAGCATGCGCGTGCGGTCGAAAGCCACCGCGCTCGGGTGGAAGCCGCCGTTGCCCTGGAAGACGTTGGCCGTCATGTAGTAGGCATCGGGCCAGACGCCGTACTTCTCATAATCGTAGAGGTCGGTCGTGCTCATCTGGAAGGCGTAGCGGTTATAGCTGCCGGTCGCATCGGCGGTCGTCGAGACGGCAATACACATGTCGTAGGGCGACGACGAGGTAAACTGGCTGATGAACCAGCGGTTGGCCAGGGTGTCCCAGAGCACGACGGGGTCGCCGTCGTTGTGCGTCTGGCAGGCGCCGCCGAAGCCGCTCCAGAGCGTATTGATGGCCCGCGGGGTCTGGATCACGGCCCCGGCCTTGCTATAGACCGCGAAGGACGTGTTGACGGTCTCCACGATCTGGGTCGTGCCGACGTCCGCGTTGGTATCGGGGGGCAAGCAGCCGCAACCGCTGGCCACCGAGTCGATGCCGTCAAAGGTGACGCTCGGGGTGGGCATGGCCAGGGGGCCAAAGCCGCGCTGGATCACGGGGTCAATACCGGCGGTGCCCGCCTTGATCGGCGGCCGGGGGTTCTCCGGCGCGTCGTGGCGGACGGTGACCGGCACGGGCGGGATATCGCGCAAAGGGGGCGAAACGTCGTTCTTGAGGGACCACACGACACGGACCCCATTGGCCGCTGGGGAGCCGGCGGGCGGCGCGACGAGGCCCGGGGCCGGCGCCGAACCGGCCGGGGCGGCGCTGGCCTGTAACAGGCCCATGGCGGCCGCGAAAGCCCCCAATACAGCCAGCATAAGCAGCGCCGACCACGAACGCCTGGATTTGTGGAACATGCAGATATCGTCCTTTCTGAAGAGCCGTGCTGAAGAAGCGGGTAAACGATCGTGCAGCCGAAGGGGGACAGAGGCGCAGTCCCGCAGGGAAGCACCTGTCCGCTTTCATGAGACTGCCGCCTCATTATAGAGTCTTTGCGGAGTGCTGTCAAACCATATCCGTATGTGCCTAGGGCTGTGTCAAAGTCGGCGCGGCCGCCGGCGGGCCGCCACAGGGCTGCCGGCGGCCCCAGGATGTTGCGTGTTTTCCCGCATCTGCCGACGGCCGACGGCTGACGGCCGACTACCGACAACCAGCTGCCGGCTCCATCAACGTTCCCTCGTCGACTGCCTACTGCCTACTGCCTACTGCCTGCTCGTCTGCCTACTGCCTACTTCGTCTGCCTACTGCGTGGGCGGTGGAGACCGAGGGCGGGGAGGACGGCGATCAGGCAGACGACGGCGGCGGCCAGGAAGCCGAGGGTGTAGACCTGGAGGCTGGCGTTGGTCAGGATGTGCGCGTAGTCGGCGACGCGGGCGTTGTACGCGTCCGCACTTTCGCCGGCGGCCTGCAAGGGGACCGGGTGGGGAGCCATCAGGCTTTTGAAGAGCTCCAGCCCCCAGGCACTCAGGGCCGAGATGCCGATCATCATGCCGACCATGCGCGCGGTGTTGACCAGGGCGGAGGCGAGGCCGGCCTGCTCCTCGGCGACCCAGGCCAGCACCGTGGTGGTGATCGGGGCGATCACCAGGCCGAAGCCGAAACCGGCCAGCGCCAGGTGGCCGGTCATCAACCAGCCGGAGGTGCTGGGGGTCCAGCCACTCATCAGCCAGAAACCGGCCGCGGCGCTGAGCATCCCGGCCGCGGCCAGCGTCCGATAGCCGAGCCGCTCGGCCAGCAGGCCGCCCAGCACGGCGCCGACCGGGATCAGCAGGGTCAGGCGCAGGAGCAGCAGCCCGCCATCGGCCGCCCCGCCGTTGAGCACACTGGCGACCAGCAGGGGGATATTGACCATGGCCGTGATCATGGCCATGCCGACGCCCAGGTTCAGCAGATGGGCCAGCGCAAACGGGCGGCGCCCGAAGAGGCCCGGCGGCACAAGGGGCACGGCGGTGCGGCGCTCCCACCAGAAGAAGGCGATCGCCAGGCCGAGGGCCCCGGCCAGCAGGGCGGGGGTCTGCCAGATCGGCGTGGTCGCCGCATCCCCGGTGTCGAGGCCACTGGCGCCGGCCAGGGCGCTGTTCGCCGCGGAGCTCGACAGGCCCAGAGTCAGGGCCAGCAGAGCGCCGCCGAGCAAGCCGGCCCCCAGCCAGTCGATGCGGCCGGGGTAGCGGGGGTGGGCCGGCGTGCGCCAGACCAGCACGGCGATCAGGGCCCCCAGGGGCACGTTCAGCCAGAAGATCCAACGCCAGTCCGCCACGCTGATGATCGCCACGCCCCAGAGCGGTCCGAGCACGCTGCCCCCTTCGGCCGCGGCGCCGAGCAGCCCGAGGGCGAAGGCGCGCCGCCCCTCGCCGTACCAGCCGCGGATCATCGCCATGCTGACCGGCAGCAGCGCGCCGCCGCCGACGGCCTGCACGACCCGGGCCGCGATCAGCCAATTCAGCTGCTGGGAGAGCGCGGCCAGCACCGAGCCCACCAGGAAGACGGCCAGGCAGGCCAGGTAGACCCGCTTGCGGCCAAACACATCGGCCACCCGGCCCATGAGCGGCAGGGTCACCGTATAGCCGAGCAGGTACGCCGTGACCACCCAGCCGAGCTGGTCGAAATGGATCGGCGGGATCTGGTACTCGTCCTGGACTTTATACAGCACGGTCACGACGACCGTCTGATCGAGCGCGGCCAGCAGCACACCCGCCGCGACGATCGCCAGCCAGCGGCCGGGGGGCGGCGGGGCCGGCGCGGCGGGCGCCGGCGGGGCGGCGGGGGCCAGGGCGCTATTCACGGCTTGGTCGGGGCACTGCCGAGGGCCGGCTTTTGGATGTCGAACGACTCATTGAAATGCGAGAACTGGACCGTGCGCACGACGCCGGCCGGGTCCCCCTTGAGCAAGATACCGTTGAGTTCCGCCTGCCGCAAGCGGAAGTCGTCGCTGGCGATCCAGAGCCGGGCCGGCAGGGGGGCCGCGCCCGTGTCGACCTCGCTGCTCAAGTCGCCGAGGTCTTTGGGACTCAGGGTGGTCTTCAGGCGATAGCAGGCGACTCCGTCGATCGTCTCCGCGCCGTCGTTTTGGGGGTCTTTCGCGCCGGTCAGGATCGCGCCGAGGCCCTTATTCGGATCGAAGGCCGCTAAGACGTTTAAGGTCGGCGGCATCGCCTGCCAGCGATTGCTCGCCGGATCGGTCATGAACTGGTCGGGTCCCACCCCGATCACCTGGATCTCGATGGCCGATCCGGCGAGGAGCGCCTTGGCGGTCGCGTGCAGCTTATCGGGCCGGACCACATCGCCGTCCGCATGGATGAGAAAGAGGCCCGGGGGATATTTGGCGAGCTTATTCGTGTCGAGCACGAAATGCATGCTCGTGATGCTGCCGACCGTCGTGACCGCCTTGCCGATGATCTCGGCCGGTTGGAGCGCAGGGGGATCGCCGCAGGCCACCCCCACCGGCAGCAGGAGGAGCAGGACGCCCCAACACGCCAGGCGCGCACGGGTGCAGTGAAAAGCCATCAGGTTGTCCTCCGTTCTAGTCGGGCCGGCCTGGTCTTATCCTAGCGGGTAGGCGACGGGCCTGTCAACCCGGCCCCGTGTAATATTCGGCGCGGGCCACGCGTTCCACTAAGAGAGGGCCGTAGCAATTTTCGGCCCCCCATTTTGTATGCGAGGTCTTGCCACTGTGAATCGAAGCACCGCCAACCCGTCCACCCCGCAGACGTCCCGCTACCTGCTGCCGGTGGATGTGCCCCGGGGCCGCAAATCGCTCGGCCAGGAAATCCTGCAGATGCTGGGCCTGACCTTGCTGATCTTTGTCGTGGTCCAGAGTGCCCTGCCGAACCGGGAGGTCCTGGGCCAGAGCATGGAGCCGACCCTGCAGAACCACGAGCGCCTCTTCCTCGACGGCGTCTCGTATTTCCATTATGATGCGAACCTGGTGCCGCGCCTGCTGGGCCAGGGCCAACTGCCGGCCGACAATCGCTACCTGCTGGGCGGGCCCCAACGCGGCGATATTGTCGTCTTTCGCCCGCCCGTGCCCGCGCAAGAGGATTATATCAAGCGCGTCATCGCGGTCGCCGGCGAGGCCGTCGAGATCCGGGCCTATGATGGGGTCTACGTGAACGGCCACAAGCTGGATGAGCCGTATATCCAAGCGAGCCCCGATTACAACTGGCCGGCCCCGGGCCAGGCGGGCACCGTGCCGGACGGCCATGTCTTCGTGTTGGGCGATAACCGCCGCAACAGCAGCGATTCCCATGCCTGGGGCTTCCTGGCGACGGATCAGATCGTCGGTCGGGCCTGGATCGCGTACTGGCCCCGCGATCTGCTCGGCTTCCTGCCCCACCCGGCGTACGCGAACGTGACGGAAAGTCCCTCCCCCCCGTAGGGGGCGCGTTGCCCCCGGGCTTGCGCTTCAGCGGACCGGCCATCTCCGGGTCCCCGGCAATATTTCCTGGCCTTTGGCTGCACTTTTGGGTATAATTAGCGTATTACCATGGGCGGCCGGGTGACCGCGGCGTGGGCCCATGTGCGGGAGAGGTCAGATACCGGTGAATTTGGACGAACAACAGCCAACCATAATCGAGCCCAAACCGACCATCTGGCGGCCCCCCGCGCCGGGGAGCCGCTATCTGCTGCCGACCGACGGGGCGGCCATCACGGTCCGCGAAGTCAGTTATGGCAGTAAATCGATCGCCCATGAGCTGATCGAAGCCGTGGTGCTGAGCTTGCTGATTTTCCTGCTGGTGCAGAGCGTGATCCAGAACCGGAAAGTCGTCGGCCAGAGCATGGACCCGACGCTGCAAAATGACGAGCACCTGCTGATCGACCGGGCCTCCTACTTCCGCTACGACACCAACTTCGTCCCGCGGCTACTGGGCCAGACTCTGCTGCCCGTGCATGAACAATACCTGTTCGCCGGGCCGCAACGGGGTGATATTATCGTCTTCCGGCCCCCGGTCCCGGGCGAAGACCAGGACTACATCAAGCGGGTGATCGCGCTGGCCGGCGAGACTGTCGAAATCAAACCGAAGGATGGCGTGTATGTGAACGGCCACAAGCTGGACGAGTCCTACATCGAGGCCATTCCCGACTATACCTGGCCGGCGCCCGGCCAGTCCGGGGTGGTCCCACCGGGGCATGTCTTTGTGCTGGGCGATAACCGCAACAACAGCAGCGATTCCCATGCCTGGGGCTTCCTCGACGTGAACAGCATCGTCGGCAAAGCCTGGCTGTCGTATTGGCCGCGCGATGTCTGGGGGTTCCTGCCGCATCCGTCGTATGCGAGTGTCGACTCCGGGCACATGGCCCCCTAACGCGTTAGGGCTCCCGGCCCGGCTTGAGGAGCCAGCGCAACTCGGTCTGTCCCGGCGCGGCGTCCGGCTGCCAGCAATAGAGGGCATAGGGCGTATCATCGCTGCGCCCATCGTGGGTGAAGCTGATGCGGGATGCGAGCACCCCCACGATCTTCGGCGGGAATTCTCGATGGAGCCCGACCGCCCGCCGGTGACTTTCGAGGAAGGCCAGCCGTAACAGGAAGAGCAAATACCCCCCGGGCGCCAACAAGCGCAGGCTATGGCGGACAAACTCTTCCGCCTGGTAATAGGGGGGGTTGCCGATCACCAGGTGATAGGGCCGGTCGCTGAAGGTCAGGAAGTCGGCGGCGCGCCAGGTATCGTAGGCGGGCGGCACGTCCAGGGAGCGGACGTCGACGCCACAGATCGAGGCCTGGGGCCACTGCGCGCGGGCCGCCTGCCCCCACGCGCCGCTGCCCGCGCCCGGGTCGAGGACTCGGGCGCGGGGATCCACGCCCAGGCTCGCGAGGAGCTGGACGCCCACCGTGCAGACCCAGGGCGGGGTCGGATAATGATCGAACGCTGCGCGCGCGGCGAGCGGCTTGCTGCTGGCGATGATCGTCATCAGCCTTCCTTTCTCAATCTTCCCTTCTCAATCTTCCTTTCTCCATGGCCGCGTTTATTATAGCAGATCAGCGGCCAATATCCTTGCGGACAAAGCGCGCGGACGCCAGCCCCAGGGCCGCAGCGACCACCGCCAGCACCCCCAGCAGGTTGCCGAATTGCCAGCCGTCGATGAGCGGCTTACCATAGTAGTAGAGGGCCGAGAGCCGCTGCACCCCATCCGGCCAGCCCAACCCTGGCCCCACGAAGGTGATGGAGACCCAGATCACCAGCAAGAAACTCAAGAGGCCAGTGTCGACGGCGGCGCGCAGCCAGCCGGAGAGCAAGTAGCCCAGGGCCGCCATCAGCAGCCCCAGCGGAATCATGGACAGCGAGGCGGCCGCCAGATGGCCCCCGTCCAGGGCGAGGCCGCCGGCGACGGCGGCCAGCGCCGTCAGCGCCAGGGTCAGCACCCCAATGAGGATCGTCGCCGTGGTGAGCGCACCAAAGCGCGCCAGCAAGACGGTTAAGCGCGTCTGCGGCGTGGCCAGCACCAACTCCTGCAGCCCGTCTTCTTCATCGGCCGCCCAGCGGCTCGCCTGAGTCACGGCAAAGGCCATCAACAGCACCGGCAAAAAGATGTAGAGGAAACTCAGGAGCGTAGCGTTGGTGTTGGTATCGCCCCCGCCGACCTTGGTAATCTCGTCTTGTAGGAAGGACGAGCCTTGGAGGAGGTTCTTCAGTTGTTGCTCCGTTTGCGCGACGACGAAGACCATCCACGCCGCAAACCCGGCGATGGCCAGCGTCCACCAGCCGGTGGGCAGCATGAGCATGGCCAGGCTGCGCATATAGATCGAGCGCAGCGACCAGTCGTTCACGGGCAGCGGCGGCGCCGGCCGCCCGGTGCGCTCCGGCAAGCGCAGGAAGCGGGGCAGCACGACCGTCCGACCGATATCGCGCCGCACGAAGAGCCAGAGCGCCGCGCCGCTCAAGAGAACACTCAAGGCCAGCAACACCAGCAGCGCGACCGGATCGGTGCCGTAGCTGGGGATCAAGGGTTTGCTCAAATTGTAATAGTAGACCGGCGAAAGGCGCGACAGCCACTCCGTATTCGGGATGACCCGATGGGCCATATCCAGGATGATGAAGATGAGCAGCAAGCCCCCCGTGATCCCGGAGGCCGTCCGCCGCTCCTGGGTGAACTGCGAGATCAGCAGCGCCAGCGACCCGAAGACGCCGCAGATCAGTGCGAGATTGAAGCCAAAAAGCAAGGCGTCGCCCAGGCCAAGGTCGGCGTGGACGCCCACCCCGCCCGCATACGCCAGCAGCCCGATCAGCAGGCCCATCGCCAGCAGCGCCGTCCCCAGGGCGGCCAGCTTTTCCAGCGCCACCCGCCCGCGCCCGCGCGGCAGCGCGAGCAAGGAGTCCAGCGCGCTGCGCTCTTCCTCGCCGCGCAGCATCCGGCTGGCCACCAGAATCGGCCAAAGGGCCATCACCAAAATCGTAAAACCGTATTTCCAGGTGGCGTAGCCGCCGGGCGTGTCGATCTTAATCGGCTCGGCAATCCAGGAGAACGAACTCGCCAGACTGAGGAGTGCGGCCCGGGCCGCCGCCGTGTTCACCAGCGCGGGCACGGCGGTCATGACCGCGTACATGAGCAGGCCCATGCCCACGCCCCAGCCGAAAATCGCGACGCGGAACTCGCGCAGGGTTTTGAGGTAGATGCTACTGAACCACATGACGAGCCTCCTTACCAGCATCCGTACCAGCATCCGTACCAGCATCTGTACCAGCATCCGTACCAGCATCCTTGACGGCCGGGCTGTCGGCCTGATAGAAGCGCAGGAAGATGTCTTCCAGGCTGGGTTCATGGCTGATCAGGCCGACGATGGGATGTTGGGCGGCCACTTTGACCACCGCGTCCGGGCTGCCCGCGACGACCACGCGCAGCGTGCGCCCATCGGCCAGCGCCTCCACTTGCTCCACGCCAGCCAGCCCGGTGAAAGCCTCGACGGGCACGCTATCGGCAAAGGTGATGCTGACGATGTGGCGCTTGATATCCTTGAGTTCGGCTACGCTGCCGATACGCACCAGGCGCCCTTCGCGGATGATGCCCACCCGGGTGCAGGTCTGCTCGACCTCGTTCAAGATATGCGAGGAGAGAAAGACCGTCTGGCCGGCCGCGCGTGCCTCGACGACCATGCGGTTAAACTCGTGCTGGTTGATGGGGTCCAGGCCACTGGTCGGCTCGTCCAGGATCAGCAGACGCGGGCGGTGCATAAACGCCTGAACCAACACCACCTTGCGCTTATTGCCGCTGGAATACTGGCGAAATGGGCGGCTGGGGTCCAGGTCGAGCCGCTGGATGAGGGCTTTCAAATAGGCTTGATCGACACCGCCGCGCAGGTGGCCAAAGTATTCCAGAATCTGCCCGCCGGTCAGGTTGGGGTCGAGGGCGGGCTCGCCCGGCACATAGCCGACCAGCTTCTTGATCGCAACGGATTCCTGCCAGACATCCCGCCCGGCGATGCGCGCCGTGCCCGCATCGGCCTTGAGCAAGGCCATCAGCGTGCGAATGGTCGTGGTTTTACCCGCGCCGTTGGGGCCCAGGAACCCAAAGACTTCGCCCTCTTCCACCTGAAAGGACACGTCGCTGATGCCCCGCTTGCTGCCGTAGCTCTTGGTCAGGTTCGCGACTTCGATCATGGCTGTCATGGTGTGTGCTCCGTCTACTGAATTGGTCAGGTTCGCGACTTCGATCATTGCGGTCATGGTGTGTGCTCCGCCTACTGAAGTTGTTCTTCGACTTCCTTGAGTTTCTCCAGCCACTCGGCCACGAATCGCTTGCCGACCGCACTGTCGCGGGGCAGCGAATCCGGCTCCAGCCAGCGGCGGATCAGGTCGCTGAGCGCCTCGGTCAGTTGCTCCATAGATGGCGGTTGCTCCGGGCCGAGGAGGTCCGGCGTGTTGATCAGGCCAATCTTCAGCGCGCTCGTCAGAAACGTGATCACGGACACGGGAAGATCCGCGCGAATCAGGCCCGCCTGTTGCAGCTGGACAATATAGGCCTCGTAATCGCCCGTCAGCTGCTGGAGAGTCTCCGGGTCGAACGCGCCGCGCAGCCCCTGGAAGATGTCGGTGTCGCCTTTAATAATGGCGGCCATGAGGGGATTGGCCAGCGCCGCGAGCATACCGTGCGTCCACAGGCGATGGGGTAACCCACCCTCCGGATCGACGGCAATCCGCTGCATCACGTCCGCGTTCGCCTGTTTGTGCGCATGCATGAGGGCGGCGAGAAACAGCGCGTTCTTATCCTTCCAATGCAGGTAGATGGTGCCCTTGGCCACGCCCGCCTCGCGGGCCACATCGTCAATGGTCGTCTTGCGAAAGCCCCAGCGCACCAGGAGGGTGGCGGCGGTCTCCAGAATATGCGCGGAGCGCCGGGCGCGCCCCTCGGCCGGCAGCGGTGGGGGGTCGGCATCCATTGGCCGTCCCTTGATCGTCTTGCGGCTGGTAACCATGGCTTCCTTCGTTCCGGGTGGCGCTCGTATGACCAAATGAACTATATGAACTAAATAAGCATTTCTAGTCATATTATAGATCAAGAAAGCGCCCGAGTCAAGTGTCGCCGCGAAAGTGACAGGGCTTATTCCCACGCTTCTGCATCCGCACAGCGTAACTCGGCGGCGCCGAGGCACGTTTGTCTTATCAGGGGATGGATCGTCTAGCACAGGGGGGATCCCAATGTACCACCGTGTTTCGGCCATCGTCGTCAGCGGCGTCGGGGGCGTTGTCCTGTTCGCCGGGCTGGGGCTGGGCGCCGGCACAGGGGCCGCCGGACGGGCGCCGCGCGTCCCCGCGCTCACGCCGACCCCCTGCCTGGTCGGCGCTTGGAGCGCCCAGGCGGCGTACCCGACCGTTACCGGCGGCCAGGCCGTCGCCGCACAGGGGGGCAACCTCTACAGCTTCGGCGGCATCGCCAACAACGTCAGCATCGCCAATGCTTACAAATACACCCCGGCGTCCAATACCTGGACGCCGATCGCCCCGCTCCCCGCGCCGCGCGGCTGGTTCAGCGCCGTCGGCGACGGCACCTACATCTACCTGCTGGGCGGCGTCGACCAGAACTTCAACACCACGGCCACGCTCTGGCGCTACGATCCGGCCAGCAACACGTATAATACCAGTCTGCCGCCCTACACCATCCCCACCTACCAGCACGCTGCCGCCTACCTCAACGGCAAGATCTACCGCATCGCCGGGGCAGCCATCGGCTCGGATTACCACGTCGAGGTCTACACCATTGCCACCAATAGTTGGGCCATGGCCGCCAACTATCCTTTCGCCTCGCACACCCTGATGGCCGCCGCGCTGGGCGGCTACATCTACGCGGGCGGGGGCAACGCCGCGCCCAGCAAAACGTATCGCTACGACCCCACGAGCGATACCTGGGATGACAATGCCATTGCCGACCTGCCGCTGGGCCGGTCCGCGGCCGCCTCGGATGTCTACAACGGGCGCTGGCTGCTCGCCGGCGGCGACGTCAACTTTGCCATCAGCACGAGTGTGATCGCCTGGGACCCCGGCACGAATACGTGGAGCACGCTGCCCAATATGGGGCAAGCGCGGGATTATCTGGCCGGCGCCACGGCCGGGGCGGCCTTCTACGCCGTGGCCGGCGACTCCGCGCCGGGAACACCCAGCAGCGACAACCAGCAATACCTGGAAAGCCCCTGCACCAGCGGCACCGCAACCCCGCCGCCCAGCCCCACGGCCACGCCCACCGGCCCCGCGACGCCGCTGCCGAGTGCCACGCCGAGCGTGACCGCCACGGCCACACCCACCGTGACCGGCACGCCGCCAACCAACACGCCGGCCCCGCCCACGGCGACGCCGATCCCAACGACGAGCACGCCGACGATCGTGCCGCCGACGGTGACGCTGACGAATACGGCTGTGCCGACGAACACGGCGACGGCTGTGCCGACGAATACAGCCACCGCGACCGCCACTTCCTGCGCCGCGGCCTGGTCGGCCGTCGCCAGCCCCGGCAGCGGCGCCCTCTATGGCGTGGCGGTCGTGGCGGCCAACGACGTCTGGGCCGTCGGCAACTCCAATGGTACACTGACGGAGCACTGGAACGGCAGCGCCTGGTCCGTCGTCACCAGCCCCAGCCCTGGTCTTAGTGGCTTCCTT
>DATGEF010000512.1:0-6934 GCA_035310405.1 Chloroflexia bacterium
CCCAACCCCCAACCCCCCGCGCGCGTGCCGGCGGCGGCGAGGGCCGCCCCGGTGGTGAGGACGAGGGCCAGGTCGACACTCAAGAGGTGGTTGTGATCGGCGCCGGCCACGCCGGCGGTGGGCAGAGTCGCCAGGGTGGCGATTAGGTACCAGGTCAGGGGGTCGTTGCGCCGGCGGCGGAGCGTCCAGGCGGCGTAGCCGAGGGCGGCCAGGATCAGCAGCAGGTGATCTTCTTGCCAGGCGACGAGCAGCCGGGTAAAGGTCGTGAGCGACCACGGCAGGCTGTGATAGACGACCATTTTGAGGTAGAACCAGTGCCCGCTGGCCCAGTCGAGGGCCAGAAAGGGCAGGCCCCCCACGATCAGCAGGCCCGCGATCCAGACCAGCCCGCGGCGCCAGTCACGCAGCAGCAGGTAGGCCGCCGCGCCGAGCGGGCCGGCCACCGCCGTCTGCTTGGTATAGAGCGCCAGCACGAAGCAGGGGATAGCCAGCCAGGGGAGCACGCCGGTGCGCCAGCGCGCCGGCCGGCCGGGCGGTGGCGGGACGGTGCCCACCGTCAGGCAGCAGAGGCCCGCCGCCTGGCAGGCCATCATCAACATGTCGGCGCGGAAGCGGGTGGCCCAGATGAGCACCGGGGGCGCGGCCAGCCACAGACCCGCCCCGACCACGCCCGCGCCCAGCCCGACGAGCGCGACGTGCCCGCGGCCGGTGCCGGCCGGCGCCGTCGCGAAAGCCTGGCCCAGGATCGTCCAGACCACCAGGAGGGCGACCGCCAACGCCGCCCACAGCGAGAGGCTGCGGCCGTCGAAGAAGCCGGGCTGCGCCGGCATGACCTGGCCCGCCAGCCAGTAGTAGACAGGGGGATAGGGCCCGGAAATGAACTGCTCGGGCGTGATCGGGCCGTAGAGACTGGTGCCCTGGCGCAGCAGAAGCGTCTCGTAGAGCATCAGCCCCTCGGAGCCGGCCCGCGGATAGGGGTAAGGCAGCCAGGCCTGGGCGGTCAGCGCGAACGTGGCCACCGCTTGCCAGAGCAGCAACGCCAGGACGCCCAGCAAGCCGCCGGCCGCCCCCGCGATGACCGGACGCGCAGCCATCAGCCCGGGCCGGACCCCCCCTGCTCCGCGCCGCTCAAGGGGCGGCCATAGACCGCAGTGGACGGCGCGCCGGGATAGCGGAAGCTGATCGCGGTGGCTAACAGCGCGGCGAGAAAGCCCAGCACCCAGAGCACCCGCTGGCGCAGGGTGCTCTGGAAGCCGCGCGATACGATGTCCCCAATATTGACCGCCATCGAAGATCTCCTCTCCGTCAGGTGCCACTACTCGGCCAACCGGCGCCCGGGTCCCGGCGGGCCTGTTCGCCGCCGGGCGGGGGCGGATTGCCGCCGGGCGGCGGGGCGGGCGGCGGATACCCACCCGGGTACTGGCCCGGCGTGGTATAGCCGGGGGCGGGGGGCGGGGCGTAGCCCCCAGGAGACGTCGGGTAGCCGCCGGGGGCGGGGGGCGGCGGGTAGCCGCCGGGGGCGGGGGGCGGGGCATAACCACCACCGGCGGGTGGCGGCGGGTAGCCGCCCGGGGCGGGGGGCGGATAGGCCCCAGGCAGGTGGTGGGTAGCCCCGGGATCGGGCGGCGGGTAGCCGCCTGGTGCAGGCGGGGCGCCATACGGATTCGGGTTGGTATAGCCGCCGTACGGGCCGGCGGCCGCGGGGGCCCAAACACCGCCCGCCGGGGCGCCCGGGGTCGCCTGGGCGAGGGCCCGGTATAAGAGGGTCCAGAGCGTAGCGTTCCAGGCCCCGGGGATGGCGGCCAGGGCGCTCGTCACCAGCCAGAGCACGATGCCCAGCACGATGCCCAGTACAATGCCTAGCGCGCCGGGGTCGGACCCCCGGCCGGTGATCGCGGCGAACGGCAGGGTGAAGGCCAGGCTGATGATGCCCACGAAGATCCCGACCACGATCCCGACCACGATCTCGACGAGGATGATTGCCGCGATGCTGCCCAGATTCGCCCGCGTGAGCCGCCAGCCGGTGCTCCAGGCCTGGCCCGGCCCCTGCATATCGAGCACGATGGCGCGCTCCCCCAGCTGCAAGATCGCGCCCAGGAGGGCCGCCACCGGGATCAACACGACGAGCAAGCAACAAAAGCAGAGGGCCAGGCCGCCCAGCACGCCCGCTGCGGCGCCCGAGCCATTATCGCTGTTGTACGAGTTTCCTGAACCAAACGCCGCCATCAGCGTCCCGCCGGCGAGGACGAAGACGATGATCGCCAGGACAATCACCACGACGAAAACCAGGGCCGCAAAGATGAGATTGAAGCCGAGCAACGGCCACATCCGGGCCCGCCCGGCCTGCCAGGCCTGGGCCAACGTCGGGGGGTGATCGCGGGAGCTCTCGTCGGCCGCGAAGATCAGCCCGGCCTCGAACGCGGCCCGCAGCACGAAGAAGCCAATATAGATCAGGAAGCTCACGCAGCCCAGGCAGCCGGCCGCCCCCAGGGCGGCCGGGGCACCGCTATCACTGCTGTAGGGGTTGCGATTGAGGCCCGCTCCCGGGGTATTCGAGAGACTAATAAAACCGGAGAGCAAAGTCACGATCAGCCCCAGCACCAGCAGTACCCGGTGCTTGAAGATCACCTGGACCGATTGGGATAAAATGCCGCCGATATTAACTGTCATGGCCGACCTCTCTTTCCGCACCCTATAGCAGCTCTTTGCGCAACATATTGAGGGCCTGTAGCGCCATCAGCCGCTTCACTTCGCCGCGGGCCGCGCGGATCGGCACCCGCCGCGCCCGCAACTCCCCAGGAGTCCCGGCGGCCGCGCAGCCGAGCGCTATCCACATTACGCTTTCCACGCGCTGATCGTCGCGCCCCGGGGGCAGCAGGCCGGCGGTGACCAGCACGGCCGTGCTCGCCCAGCGATCGCGCGCCGCCGCGGCCAGGGCGCGCACCCCCGGCTCGCCGAGCAGCGCCTCTGTGCCATCCCCCAGGCCGGCGGCCCGCACCGCGGCCGCGTCCGCTTCCGGGATGGTCAGCGCGGCGACCACCGGGGCCGGCTGCGTGGCGCTGCTGAGCAGGCGCGCGATCTGGCCGCCGCTCGCCCCGCCGACCTCCACCACAGCCAGACGCAGCTGCCGAGCGGCCAGCAGCCCGCACACCACATCTTCGAGCGGCTCGTCGTCGACCCCCCAGATGGCCGTGCCCAGCCGTTCCCGCACGGCCGCCTCCAGCGGGGCCAGCAGGGCGCGCGCGGCCGGCGCATCGGGAGCCTGGGCGGTGAGGCGCAGGTGGACGCCGTCGTTTTTGGCGTAGGTCGCCAGCGTCGGGTTGCCGGTGTGCAGCAGGTCGCGGACCTGCTCCTCGGCCGCCGATTCGCCCAGACCGAGCACCTTGAGCGTGCGGGAGACGATCTGCCCGCCGCCCCGCCGGGCGACCAGGCGCGGCGCGATCTCCCGGCTCCACATGCGTATCATCTCGTGCGGCACGCCGGGCATGGCGACGATCAAATGCCCGGCCCGCTCGACCCACCAGCCGGGGGCCGTGCCGACCGGGTTGGCCAGGATGGTGCCCGAGGGGATGCCGGTGGCCTGCTTCACGTTGCCGGGCGGCATCGGCGTGCCCCGCCCGGCGAAGAAGGCGCGCAATTCGGCTTCCAGGGCAGGCTGCACGACCATCGTCTCGCCGAGCACGCCCGCGATCGCCTCGCGCGTCAAGTCGTCTTCCGTGGGGCCCAGGCCGCCGCTGACCACCGTCAGGTCGGACCGCTCCAGCGCCCGGGCCAGCACCTCCTGGAGCCGCCCCAGGTTGTCGCCGACCTGCGAGACCCAATAGCAATTGATGCCCAGGGCGGCGAGCTCGCGCGTCAGGTATGTCGCGTTCGTATCGGTGATCTGGCCGAGCAACAGCTCGGTGCCGACCGAGATAATCTCGGCATTCCTGACCAATCGTCCGGTGTCCACGGGGCCTCCTTGGGGTTGGGGCGTGTGCCGCCATTGTAGGCGCCGCCCGCGCTTTTGTCAACGGGCTGTCTCCCAACCCCTCCCTGGCGCGGTTCAGGAGCGGACGGATCGTGGCTGGCAAATGGCGCAGAACACGAGTCCGCCGGCATGAGTGGTGATACGGACTGTGGGAGAGGGCTCTATGCCCTGTTGCCTACACGATCTGTCCGCTCCTGAACCCGGCGCGGGGAGCGGTGCGTTCCCGCGCCGCCCGTTCTCCGGCCGCCGCCGGGGCAAAAAAAGACCAGTATTCCCCGGGGGATGGGCTGGTCTTTGCGATCCGGGCGGTCGTCTCGTGGGCGCCCGGCGCTAGCCAGCGGCCACTGGCTGGCCTTTCTTGGCCTGGCCGGCGAGCCGGCCACGGTCTTGATGCACCAATACCCGTTTGCGCAAGCGGAAAGCTTTCGGCGTGACTTCCAGCAGCTCGTCTTCCGCCAGGTACTCGATCGCGTCGTCGAGCGAGAGCACCCGCGGGGTTTCGAGCCGCAAGGCTTCGTCGGCCGTCGAGCTGCGCATGTTGGTGAGGTGCTTCTTCTTGCAGACGTTGACCTCCAGGTCCTTCTCGCGGATATGCTGGCCGACGACCATGCCCTCGTAGACCTCCACGCCGGGGCCGAGGAACAACTGGCCGCGCTCCTGGGCGCCGTGCAGGCCGAAGGTCGTGGTGACCCCCGGCTCCCAGGCGATCAGCGAGCCGGCATTACGTGTGGCGACCGGCCCGGCCAGCGGGCCATAGCCCGCGAACAGGGTGTTCATGATCCCCATGCCGCGCGTATTGGTGAGAAACTGCTGCCGGAAGCCGAGCAGGCCCCGGGTCGGCACCCGCGACACGAGGTGCGCGCTCCCGTCGTCGCGGTATTTCATGTCCTGCATGGCGCCGCGCCGGGAGCCGAGCATCTCGACCACCACACCCATGACTTCCTGCGCGACCTCGATCTCAACCTGCTCGTACGGCTCCTGGAGCTGCCCATCGACCTCTTTGTAGATCACCTCGGGCTTGGAGACCTGGAACTCGTAGCCCTCGCGGCGCATAGTCTCGATCAGGATCGTCAGGTGCAGCTCACCGCGGCCGGAGACCAGGAGAGTGTCCATGGTGTCGGTATCGGCCACGCGCAGGGCCACGTCATGCTCCAGTTCGTTGTATAGGCGCTCGCGCAGCTTGCGGCTGGTGACGTAGGTGCCCTCCCGGCCGGCAAAGGGGCTGTTGTTGATGCTGAAGCTCATGCGCAGCGTCGGCTCCTCGACCCGGATCGGCGGCAGGGGCACCGGGTTGAGCAGGTCGCTGATCGTGTCGCCGATATTGGCGTCGGGCACGCCGGCCAGGGCAATGATATCGCCGGCTACCGCCTCGTCGACTTCCTGGCGGACCAGGCCGTGATAGATAAAGACCTGCGTCACTTTCGCGGGGGTCACGTGGCCGTCGTGGTCGATGCGGGCCACGGCCTGGCCTTTACGGAAGGCGCCGCTCTGCAGGCGCCCGACGACGATCTTGCCTTTGTATTCGTCCATGCTCAGGTTGGTCACCAGCAGCTGGGAGGGCCCGTCGGGATCGACATCGGGGGCCGGGATATGCTCCAGGATGGCCTCGAACAGGGGCTCCAGGGTGGGCCCCATATGGTTGTGATCGGCCCCGGCTTGCCCGGTGAGGGCGTTGGTGAAGAGCACCGGAAATTCGGCCTGTTCCTCGTTGGCGCCCAGGTCGACAAACAGGTCGAACGTCTCGTTGATCACGTGCATCGGGCGGGCGTTGACCCGGTCGATCTTGTTGACCACGACGATCGCCTTGTGCCCGCGCTGCAGGGCCTGGCGCAGCACGAATTTGGTCTGGGGCATCGGCCCGTCGACCGCGTCGACCAGCAGCAGAACTCCGTCGACCATGTTCATCACGCGCTCGACTTCGCCGCCGAAATCGGCGTGGCCGGGCGTATCGACGATATTGATCTTGACGTCGCGATAGACGATCGACGTGTTCTTCGACAGGATCGTGATGCCCCGCTCACGCTCGAGCGCGTTCGAGTCCATCACCCGCTCAGCAACTTGCTGGTTCTCGCGAAAGATGTGGCTCTGCTTGAGCATGGCGTCGACGAGGGTGGTTTTGCCGTGGTCTACATGGGCCACGATGGCGATGTTGCGAATATCCTTGCGCTGCATGGTGCTCCTGTGATCAGGGATCAGGGGTCAGGGATCGGGGGTCAGGACCGGCGATCCACAGGTCTAACATTAAGTGCTGCTCATATTGCTATGAAAGGCTGTATGAAAAGCTGTATGAAAAGAGACGGCGTTTGACTTTCAACTACCTATTATACCCGATCCCAGCAAGCTCTGCCGGCCGCTGATCCCCGAATCCCCGATCGCGGCCAACCCGGCGCGGGGCGGGCGGGGATTGACGCGCGCATCCGCGGTTTGGTATACTCCGCCGTGCGTATAATGGTCACCGCGGCCGGGTATCGAAAGTGGGGGTCCATCGGGCGCCGGTGGGCGGCGCTGGGCGGGCTCAGCCTCGTGCTGGCGGGGGGACCGGCGGCGGCCCCGGCGGGGGCGGCGAGCGGCAACGTGGGGCTGGTGATCGCGTACGGCGACGGCCAGGTGCGCGCGTACTGTTTTACCGTGCCGGCCGGGGGGGTGCCGGGCTTGGCGCTGTTGCAGCGCACCGGGCTGCCGGTACGCGCGGACTACAGCAGCCTGGGCGCGGCGATCTGTGCGATTAACGGGGTCGGCTGTCTCGACCCGGGGCAGCCCTGTTTTTGCCAGTGCCAGGGCACCCCCTGCCTGTTCTGGCGCTACGCCCATTGGCGGGATGGCCACTGGATCGCTTCCACCGTCGGCGCGAGCAGTTATAGCGTCCGCCCCGGGGAAATCGACGGCTGGGGCTGGGGCGCCGATCCGCCACCGCCGGCCGGCGCGGCGCTCTGTGCGCTCGCCGCGCCCCCCACCGCGACGGGC
>DATGEF010000513.1:0-7980 GCA_035310405.1 Chloroflexia bacterium
GCATTACCACAACTGCGGGCAGTCGCGCACGGCCGCGACCGACGCCGGGGCGGAGGCAGCGGCGGCCCCGCGGTTGACGCTGGTGCGGGGCGGATTAGCGCCGGCCGCCTAAGCGCCGTCCTGACTTTGCAACAGCCATGCGCGTATCCGCGTATCTCGTGTATCTCCCCCTCCGGCCGTTCTCATTCGATCGGCGGACCCCCTGATCGGCCCGCGGGCGGACGTAACGGCCCTGCGAATCCGCTACACTGCTAGTGGCAAACAAAGGAAGGAAACCTATGGTGCTAGAGGTTCATGCTCAGCCGGACATACACCCGCGGACCGCGCCGCCGGACGCAGTCGCCGATCCCGTGGCGCCACCGACCCCGGCCGCCCGGCCGCCCCGCCGGCTGGCGATCCAGACCGTGAACGTCAGCCGGGTCTATAAGCTGCGGGGCGAAAAGACACCTAAAGGGACGCCCCCCCGAACCCTGACTGCCCTCGGCGGGGTCACTCTCGAAGTTGCCGAAGGCGAGCTATTCGGGTTGCTCGGCCCCAACGGGGCCGGTAAAACCACCCTGATCAAGATCCTGACGACTCTGCTCACGCCCAGTAGTGGCACGTGCCGGGTCGACGGGCTGGACGTGGTGCGGGACGCGGACGAGGTACGGCGCCGGATTAACATGGTCAGCGGCGGCGAGACCAGTGGCTTCGGCATCTTGACGGTGCGGGAAAATCTCTGGATGTTTAGCCAATTCTATGGCATCCCCAGCCGCGCCGCGTATGCCCGCATTGACGAGCTCCTCAAAGTAGTCGAGTTGGACGACAAGGCCCATGCCCGGATCAACAGCCTGAGCACCGGCCAACGCCAGCGCATGAACTTCTGCCGCGGCTTCGTCACCGACCCGAAGATCCTCTTTCTCGACGAGCCGACGCTGGGCCTCGACGTCAACGCGGCTCGCATCGTGCGCGACTTTACCCGGGATTGGATGCGCCGGCACCCGGACCGCACCGTCCTGCTCACCACCCATTACATGGCCGAAGCCGACGAGCTCTGTGATCGGCTGGCCATCATTGACCATGGCGCCGTGCTGGCTTGCGACACGCCCGCCAACCTCAAGCGGCTCGTCCAAAAGCAGCCGATCTTTGCTATCCAGGTCGCCGGCCTGGGCCCCCGCAGCCTCGCTGTGCTGGGCCAGGCGCCGGGCGTGGTGCGCGTCACCGGCGACGGCGATGCCGGCACCGGGATCTATACCCTCCAGTTTATCCTGGAAAGCGAAGCGGCCATTGGCGCCGTCGTCACGGCGCTGACGAGCCAGCAGGGCCAGATCATGAGCCTGCAAAAGCACGAGCCGACCCTGGAAGATGTGTTTGTCAAGCTGGTCGGCCGCAGTCTGAGCACCAGCGAGGCCTGAGACCCAGGAGCCCCGATGCATAAAAACACAGGCTGGCGACTTTTCCTGCAGGCGACTCGTGCCCGCGCCTACCCGCGGATCTGGGGCGCCCACCGGGAGCTCAGCTGGATCTTTTTCCAGATCCTGGTGCCCCTGATCAATACGGCGGCTTTTGTCTTCCTCTATCGGGCCATGCACGCCCCCGAGGCCTATGTCGGCTTCGTCATCCTGGGCGCCACGATGGCCACCTACTGGCTGAACGTGCTCTGGACGATGGCCTCGCAGCTCTACTGGGACAAGCAGGGCGGGTTCCTGGAACTCTTTATCCTGGCTCCCGCTTCGTTGATGGCGATCCTGCTGGGCATGGGCCTCGGCGGCATCTATATGTGCAGCTTGCGCGCCGTCACGATCGCCGTCGTCGGCACTCTGGTGTTTGGCGTCCAACTGGACGGCAGCCAGTGGGGCCTGGCGGCCCTCGTCTTCCTGGTGACGCTATTTGCGCTCTATGGCCTGGGTATGTTGCTCAGCTCGGTCTTCCTGATGTGGGGGCGCGTGGCCTGGCAGCTCTCGCTGGCGCTCACCGAGCCGATCTTCTTTCTGACCGGGATGAACTTCCCGCTCAGCAAGCTCTTCACGACCATCCCGGGCGTGCTCACGCTGGTCTCGGCGGCCGTACCGGTGAGCTTCGGCCTGGACGCGCTGCGCCAGTTGCTCTTCCCCGGCCAGATCGTCGGCGTCTTGCCGCCCCTGGTGGAGTTAGGCATCCTCGCCGGCGCCGGGATTGTATTTGTTGTCGCCGCCTACGCCATGCTGAAGCGCATGGAATGGCTCGCCCGGGTCGACGCGCGCCTGAGCCTGCGCTGGCAGTAGACGCGTCGTCAGTCGTCAGTCGCCAGTCGTCAGTTTTTGGATTAGGATCGGATGCCCCCGCGCCCCCAATGCCCGTGACTGACGACTGGCGACTGACGACTGACGACTGACGACTGGAGAGCTTATGCTGGACCTAACTGCACGCCGGGTGCCGACCTGGCGGGAGAGCCTGCGAACGCTGCGCATTGCGGCCTGGCTGGGGTGGCAAATCGAGGGCAACTGGGCAGACCCGTTTGCCTTCTTTATCTTCACGATCTTGCGGCCGATGGCCACCGCGCTGATGCTCGTCGTCATGTACCAGGTGGTCGCGGGGCCGGGGCGGGGGGACTTTTTCGCCTACCTCTTCATCAGCAACGCCTTTTTCGTGGTGGTCGTGCAAACCATGGCCGGCATGGCCTGGGTGATCCTCGACGACCGCGAGGAGTACCGGATGCTGAAATACATCTACACCTCGCCGGCCCGTAAGTTCGCCTACCTGGTCGGCCGGGCAACCGCCAAGATCCTGATCGGGCTGCTGACGACCCTGATTTTGCTGGGCACCGGCGCCTTGTTCCTGGGGCTGCCCGTGCATCTCGACCGGGTGGCCTGGGGCTGGCTGGCGGTCTACTTCCCCCTCGGGCTCGTGATCCTGATTAGCCTGGGGCTCGTGCTGGCCGGCGTGGCCCTGGTGAGCGCCCGGCACGGCGAAAATATTGGCGAGGTCAGCGCGGGCATGCTGCTCCTGTTCAGCAGCGCCTACTTTCCGCCCGATATCCTGCCCCCGATCTTACAACAACTCTCCCTCGCGCTGCCGGTGACCTATTGGCTGGAGGGGATGCGCCGGGCGCTGAACGGCGGCGTGTTGCAAGGGCCCACGGGACCGATCAGCCCGATCCTGGCCGGGTTCGACAACGGCCAACTGCTGGCCGTGCTGGGCGCCAGCGCGATCGTGTGTGCGGGCGGATCGTTTCTGTTCTATCGCTGGATCGAAAACCGGGCGCGCGATCAGGGCATCCTCGATCAGACGACGGAGCATTAGTCCCCGGCCCCATCCGCGCCCGGGGCGGGCGGGGTGGGGGGCGCAAGGTCGGCGGCCGGCGGGGTGGCCAGGGCCGAGCCCCAGCGGAGAGCGCTGGCGGCCCGGTAGCGCGCCCGATCGCGGTGGGGGATGAAGGGCCGGACCAGGCCCTCGCGGCTGGAAACGATCAGCTCGACGCCGCCTTTGTGGCGCTGCGGCTGGTGGATCAAGCGGCCCCAGATCGGGGCGGAGGCGGCCACCCGGCCGAGCGCGGCATAGGCGAATTTACTTTCCTCCCAGCCGGCCGTGGCGTCCTTGGCCCGCCGCTGAAAAGCCGGCCGCTGCAGGCGCTGCGGAAAGTGGCACCAATCGCCGGCCAGTGGGCAGGCCTGATCGTGCGCGCACGGCGCCAGCGTGTGGGCGCCCCGCGCCAGCAGTTGCTCGCGCGCCTCCCGGACGAGGGCAAACGCCGCCGACGTGCCGGGCTCCACGATCAGCAAGACGCCAGCACACTGCGCCCAGGCCGCGGCCACGAGCGCGTGGCGGACCGGGGCGGCGAGTTCATTCAGCAGGTGGCCCAGGACGATCAGATCGTAGCGCGGGGTCGGGGCCGGGAGCGGACCGTCGAGCGTGACCTGCTCCCAACGCGCCGCCGCGACCGCGGGGTGTGAACTGGCCTGCGCCAACTGGCGGCCGAGCGCGATGAACGCCGGCTCGCGTTCCCAGGCTGTGACCGTCTGGATGGCGGGCCAGGTCTCCACAGCCGCCCAGAGGGCCGTGCCGGGGCCGCTGCCCAGGTCGAGCAGGGTGTGCGGCTGCCAGTCCGGGACGCGGGCGCGGGTCGCGGCCATCGCGCCGCGGAGCTGGGCATAGGCGGCGGGGAGAATCAGGGCGGCATAGCCCAGGGCGGCCGGGGTGCCCCGCGCCAGGGCGCGCTCGGGGCCGGCCCGCTCATCGCGATAGCGCTCGCTCAGGGCCCGCGCCGCGCTGAGCCACTGGGAGGCCGGCACGGTCCGCAGGGCGGCGGCGATCGCGTGCTCCAGGGCGGCCGGCAGGGGTAAGACGGTGGGCAGGGGCTCCGCGTCCATCCGGCTACCCGCCGTGCCGCAAGCGGGCGGCCCAGGCCTGGAGCCGCCCATAGTCGCCTGATGTCAGGCGGGCCTCGGCGCGGCGCAGGGCATCCTGCGCGGCCAGCCGCTCGCCGCGGGCGCGGTACAGCTCGACCAGCCAGAGGTCGATCGCGGTTTGCAAGTAGGGCGCGGTCAGCCGGGCGACGGCGTCATGGGCCCCGGTCAGCAACATCAGGGCACCGTCCAGGTCGCCGCGGCCCTGGGCGGCCAGGGCCAGGTTCGCCTGGTAGCTGGCCGCCTGGATCCGGTTCCCGGTGCGTTCGACTTCGGCCAGCCCGCGGCGGAACCACTCTTCCGCGGCGGTCCAGTGCTCCTCGGCCAGCGCGATCTCGCCCTCTGTGCTGTACAGGTATTGCAGCGGCACGCGCAGGGCGCGCGCCTGAGCCAGCGCGAGGCCGGTCGCCGCGTGTTCGCGGGCGGTGGCCAGGTCGCCGGCTAACAACGCGTGGTAGGCAATATTGTTGTGGGCCAGGACTTCCTGAAACTGATCGCCCGTTTGCTGGGCCAGAGCCAGGGAATCGCGGAAGGCCGCGATCGCCCCGGCCAGGTCGCCCCGTTGGGCCAGCAGGTTGCCGAGGAGAAACTGGCTGCGCCCGGCCATCTCAGGCAGCCGACTTTCCGCCGCGATGCGTGCGGCTTCGAGCAGGTGGGTTTCCGCCTCGGCGGTCGGCCGCCCCGCTTCGAGCCGGCTCGCGCCGAGCAAGTAGTGAGCATGGGCGTGGGCGGCCGGGTCGGCCGTCGCGTCCAGGTAGGTCAGCCCGCGCTCAACCCAGCGGTTCACCTCGTCGGGCTGGCCGGCCGGCAGATAGAGATCCGCCATGGCGAGGCAGGCGCGGATGGCGCCCGCGCGATCGCCCTGTGCCGCAAAGCCGTCCAGGGCCGCGGCAAACGCGGCCCGCGCGCCCGCGAAATCGCTCTGCTGGATCAAGAGGGCCTGGCCCAGGCCCATCTGGTGGGCCGGGGTGGGGTCGAGCGCCAGGGCCTGCTGGTAGAACCCGATCGCTTCGTCGGGCGCGGCCAGCGCCAGGGCGCGCGCGGCCGCCATCTCGGCATAAGGCGCCGCCCGCCCGGCTTCCCCGGCGGCCGCGTAGTGGGCGGCCAGGCGCCCGGCGAGGGGGGCGAGCTGCCCGGCATGGGTGATTTCGAGCGCTTCCGCCGCCCGCCGGTGGAGAAACGCCCGCCGGGCGGCCCCCAGGCTATCCCGGACCACCTCGCCGACCAGCGGGTGGGCAAACTCATACGTGCCGCCGCGCTCCACCAGCACGGCCGTGTTCAGCAAGGCGTCGAGCGCGTCGAGCGTTTCTTCCTCCCCGCGCCCGCTGGTGCGCCGCAAGGTCAGGAAATCCAGGTCGGGCTCCAGCACGGCGGCGGCCTGGACCACTTGTTGGGCGGTCGGCGGCAGCCGCTCCAGGCGCGCCCGGACGAGCTCGGCCAGGGCGGGCGGCATATCCCCCGGGGCCGCGTGGGCGAGCTCAATCAGGAAGTACGGGTTGCCCGCGCTCTGCGTCTGTACCTGGGTCGCGAAGGCCGGGTCGCCGCCTAGCGCGGCGAGGAGCGCCGCCATCTCCTCCGGCGCCAGGCGCGCCAGCGGCAGCCGCCGGACGATCCCTTCGCGTCCCCAGCCGGCGATCACCTGCACCAGCGCGGCGGGCGCTTCTTCCGGCCGGTAGGCCCCCACCAGCAGCAGCGGGGTCTCGCGGAGCCGGTGGACCAGGTAGTCGATCCAATCGAGCGTGGCGCGGTCGGCCCAGTGCAGGTCGTCCAGAAAGAGGATCAGGGGTTGCCCCTGCAGCACGGCCAGCGTTTGCGTAAAGGCCTCAAAGACCCGGCGGCGCTCTTCTTCCGGCGGCAGCACTGCAGGAGCCGGGAGATCGGGCCGGGCGACCCGCAGCTCGGGCAGCAGGCGGGCGATCTCGGCCAGCCAGATCGGCGAGACGGGCGAGCCGGGGCCGAACAGCCGCCCGGCACAGGTCCGGCTATGGAAGAGCCCGGTCAGCGGCGCGAAGGGCAGACTCTGGGTGGACTCCAGGCAGCGGCTTTCCAGGACCGGGACCTCCGGCGGCAGGCTGATCACCCATTCATGCCAGAGCCGCGACTTGCCGATCCCGACTTCGCCGGTGAGCAGCACCACGCGCGCCTGGCCGCGGAGCGCCGCCGCTTTCTCCGCGTCGAGGGCGGCGCGCTCGGCCGTGCGCCCGATAAACGGCACCGGCGGAGTATCGCCCAGGATGGGCGGGCGGGCGAACGGCCGGCCATCGACCGGGCGCGGGGCGATCGGCTGGAGCGCGCCGGCGAGGATGGCGGCGCGGAGGGCGTCCGTCTCGGGCAGGGGCTCGACTCCCAACTCACGATCGAGGGTGGCGCGCAGGGTATCGTACTGCCGCAGCGCCTCCGGCCGCTCGCCCACGCGCGCATGCGCTTCCATCACGGCCCGGTGCATCGGCTCCTGCAGGTTATCGTGGCCGAGGGCGCGGCGGGCCGTCGCCAGGACCGCCGCCCAATCGCCCTCCCGCCGCTGTAGATCGACGAGCTCGGCCAGGCTGCGCAGATAGAGCTGTTCCAGGCGCTCACGCTCCGCGGCGAGCCAGAGATCGAGCTCCGGCGCGTCGCCGAAGGTCAGCCCGTCAAGCAGCGCGCCGCCATAGGTCGCCACGGCCACCTGCTGCCGGGTGATGGCCGCCGCCTGCGCTCCGTTCCCCCCGCTCTCAGCGGCCGCGCCCGGGCTGCCGGCCAGCTCTTCAAAGGCCCAGACGTCCACGGCCGTCCCGGCGCCGATCGCCAGGCGGTCGTCTTCGACCAGCAGCACGCCCTCGCCGAGAGCCTTGCGGATCGCCCAGAGGGTGTTGCGCAGGTTCTTGCGGGCGGCGTCCTCAAAGCTTTCGGGCCAGAGCAGAGCCATGATGGTTTCGCGGCTCTGGGCGGTATGGGTCACCGCCAGGTAGGCCAGCAGGCCGACCGCTTTGGCCGGCGGCAGATCGATCGGGTGCTCCTCACGCCAGAAGCGCGGCGGCCCCAGAAAATGGAGTGCGGTGGTTGCCATCGCCCCCATTATAGCGCACCGCCGCACGCGCGTCGAACAGGCTCCGGCCTATGCGGATCATGGCCGGCGCGGCGGCCCTCCGCCCAGCCGGCGCTAGGCCGGCGCGTGCAACGCGTGCAGCAACTGCTCGGCGGATAACGGCCGGTTGTGCCCGGCCCATAGCGGCGCGCCATCCGGCTCGTGGCGCCGGTCCCAGTAGATCTCCAGGCCATTCCCATCCGGATCGTCGAAATAGAGGGCCCAGCTGATCTGGTGGTCGACGGTGGCGACCGCGATCCCGGCCGCAGTCAGCGCCTGGTAGGCATGGGCCAGTGCCGGCCGGTCGGGGACCGCGAAGGCCACGTGATAGAGTCCCACCGCCGCCGCGGGAGGTTGCGGCGCGTAGGCTCCGACGTTTTGCAGGGCGATTTCGTGGTGCAACGGCCCGCCCGTCAAGAACACATACTGATCGCCCACCCGTTCCACGACCTGCAGCTGCAAGAACCGGGTATAGAATGCTACCGCCCGATCCAGGTCCCGGACTTTTAGATGAACATGGCCGATTTTGGCGTGATACATACGTGCTTCCTC
>DATGEF010000514.1:0-3560 GCA_035310405.1 Chloroflexia bacterium
AAATCACGAGCGGGTTACTGGGCGATTGGGCGATGTCGATGCGGCCGACAGGGTTGCCGCCCAGGTGATAGGGCACGCCCGTCCCGGTGCCCGCCGGCCAGCCGTTAGCGGGGGTGGTCAGCAGCGTCCAGCCGGTGGGGCAGGCACTAGCCGGCATCGTCGTCTTGTAGATGCCGTTCGCGCCATTCTCCGCCAGGTCATACTGCACGGTCGTGCTGAAGCCGCGCGTGCCGACGACGGTGTAAAGATCGGTGCTGGCGCCGTTGTTGCGCAAGATCAGCCCGGTCACGTCCTGGCGCTGCGTCGTGAAGGTATCCGGCAAGCAGGGGCCGGACCAGTTGACGCCGGCGTCATAGGAGAAATAGAGCCCGGTCTTGGTGCCGGCGACAACATTGTTGCTGTTACGCGGATCGACGCGGACCTTGCCGATGGCCTGGTACTGGGGGTAATACCCCACCGGCTCCGGATAAGGGGGCGTGAAGACGCTGCTGCCGAGCACGGCCCAGGATTGGCCCGCGTCCGTCGTCTTGAGTACGCCGGCGCTGCCCATCGCGAAGGAGCCGAAGTTGAGGTCGCCCGTGCCGACATAGACCGTGTTGTGGTTGTTGGGGTCGATGGCAATCGTATCGACCGAGACCGTGCTGATCAGCGGGTTGTCGAGGGTCGGCAACCAGGTGGTGGTGGTGACGCAGCAGTTGGTGGTCTTCCAGATGCCGCCGCCGACCGAGGCCAGGTAGGCCACGGTGGGGTTCGTCGGGTCGATGGCGAGGTCGTTCACGCGGCCGGAAACGTGGCCGTAGTTGTAACAATTGAAGCAGCCGTCGGTCTGCTCGGGCTGGGGACCAAGCGCGGTAAACGCGGCCGGGTTGAGGGCCAGGGGTGAGTGGCTGGTGGCCCGATTATAGATCACCTGCCCATCCGGTATCCCCGAGGGGATCAAGTGATCCTGCGCGGCGGCTTTGAGCAGCCAGGCCGTGCTGAAGCGGCCGGTCGGGTAGGTGACCCGGGTGTTCCAGTAATCCTCCATGGTCAGCAAATCGCTTTCACGCACCGATGACTGCCCGTTGGGGCCGCTACTGCCGGGCGCGACCGAATCGCGGGGCAGGTCGCGGTCGCCTTTAGCCGCTTGCACGGCGGAGTTAGTCGCCGCCTGGGGGCGGTCAAGATCCTGCCCGGCCGCCGGGGGGGCTCCCGCGGGCTGCCAGCGGGCACCGCCGATGGCGACGCCCAGGGCAATCATCAGCGCCAGCGCCAGCAGCAAGCTACGCCTGCGCCCAGCCTGATTAGAATCCATGGCATGTCTCCTTACTGAAGCGTAGAATCCGCAAAAAGGGTCCGTACTTCTCCTGGTCGGGAAAGGGCGGCCGCCGGTAGAAAGGGGGGCGGCCGGGCGGGGAGTAGCGCGCATAGCCTCCAGCATTGCTCCTTTCAACTCTGAACACGAACAACGCTTCTTAGCCCCGAGACCGGATCGCCGAGATACGAGGATCGAGATACCCGGGGGCCTGGGTGTGCTCCGGTGTGCAGCAAGAGTCTTGCCACCATGCGGTTTATCCGCGTTTGGAGCGGCGCAGACCCCCTTGCAGAAGCAAGGGGGTGCTTCACTGGGGCAAGATCGGGAGCGCATCACCACTTTCCTGCACCAGCGTGCCGCTGCCGCTCGCGTCTACCCGGATCTGCCAGCGGTGGTGGCGGACCCCGTTGTCCCAACTGGACAGAAAGGTCACATCCAGGGCCGGCCCGGCCGGCGCGAGCTGCGTGGTCAGAGTCATCGGCGCCTCGCACGGGTCGATCGCCGCCGGGGCGCCCAGGAGCAGCGCCGGTTGCACCCCACAGGTGCTATAGTACGTGACGACCGACCCCGGATCGGCCGGCCAGGCGGTCACGGCCGATCCGGGCGCAGCATAGATGCGCGGCGGCGAAGGCAGCTTGGCCGCCGCTTGCTGCGCGCGCGCGATCGCCAGGCGATAGGTGCCCAACTGGCTGAGGAGCACATCGTAGGGCGGCTGGTTGGCGGGGTGCCACTCGAACACGGCACGCTCAAAATACTGGACGGTGTATATCTGGCCGTCGAGATCACTCTGCTCCTGAAATTCGTCGCTGAGCGGGTAGCCCTGCTGGGCCAGGCCGCCATGTTGCTCCCAATACGCCCGGAAGATCCCGCCCACGGTATGCCCGGTCGCGGCGAACGACCGGGGGTTGCTCAGGCTCGGCTGCTGGGCCGGGGCGCCTCCCGGGTAGCGCTGGCGGTAGCGGAAAGTGCCCAGCTGGCTGAGCAGCACGTCGTAGGGCGGCGCGTTTTCCGGATGGTGCTCCAGGCCAGCCCGCTCGAAGTACTGCATGATATAGGTCTTGCCGTCCAGCGGCGAGACCTGCGGCCCTTCTTCCGTCAGCGGATAGCCCTGCTGGGCCAGGCCCCCGTGTTGCTCCCAATACGCCAGGAAGCGGCCCTGTATAGTATGCCCGGTGGCCGGGAAAAACCGGCTATCGCTTTGCGCGGTCGCCGGCAGCCGGCCCGTCCCGGCGACGGCGATCCCGCCGACCAGCCCCAGCAGCAACAAGATTGATCCCATCGGCCTCAGCATCGTCATTCTCCCTTCGTACCTCTGCCCGCTGCCCCCTGCCGCGGGGGAGCCACTCCCTTTTCCGGCCAACTTGCGTTATAATAATATTATGAAACGACTATTGATCTTATTGGGTATGCTGGCCCTGGCCCAGGGCGGCATATCGTCCCCGCTGGCCGCGGCCCCCGGCCCGCAGTGCTTTCCCGGCGTCCCGGGCATCACGAATTGTATCGCCGGCCACTTCCAGACGTACTGGGAGGCCAACGGCGGGCTGCCGGTGTTCGGCTACCCGATCTCGGGGGCGCTGCCGGTGACGAGCCCGGCGGGCACTTTCCCGACCCAGCTGTTCGAGCGCAACCGCTTCGAGCTGCACCTGGAGAACCCGGCCCCGTATGATGTGCTGCTCGGCCGCCTGGGGGTCGACCGCCTGCGCCAGTTAGGGCGCGACCCCGGCGCCGTGCCGCGCGAGGCGGGGGCGCAGGCCGGCTGCCTCTGGTTCGCCGCCACGGGGCACAACGTCTGCGACCAGGCGCCCGGCAGCGGCTTCCAGACATATTGGCGCACCCATGGCCTGCAAGATCCCCAGCTCAGCCCCTACCAGCAGAGCGTGGCCCTGTTCGGCCTGCCGCTGACCGCCCCGCAACTGGAGCGGTCGACCGGCGGCCAGGTCGTGTTGACCCAATGGTTCGAGCGCGCCCGCTTCGAGTACCACCCGGACCAGGCGCCGGCCTTCCGCGTGCTGCTCGGCCTGCTGGGCGACGAAGCCGGCACCATCCCGCCGCCGGCCGGGATGGGCGCCATCAGCGGGCAGGTCCTCATTGGCCCCACCTGCCCGGGTCCGCAGCGCGAGGACCAGACGTGCGCCGATCAGCCCTATGCGGCGACGATCGCGGTGCTGACCGCGACCCGGGCGCCCGTCACCCAGGTGCAAGCGGATGCCGTGGGCCGGTTCCAGGTAACATTGCCGCCGGGAATGTATATCCTGGTCCCGGCCGC
>DATGEF010000515.1:0-6391 GCA_035310405.1 Chloroflexia bacterium
GTGGGGGCAGGTAAGCAACCCAATGAATATCCCCCTCAAACAATATTGGGCCTTGCTTGCCGGCTACCTGGCGCCCCAGCGGGGCCGGGTGATCCTGCTGGCCCTGCTGTTGCTGGCCAATATTGGCCTGGAGCTCCTCAATCCGCAGATCGTGCGCTACTTTATCGACACCGCCCAGGCTGGGGGGGCGCTGGCCGCCTTGCTCAGCGCGGCGTTCCTCTTTATCGGCGTGGCCCTGGTGACGCAGGTGCTGTCCGTCTGGGCGACCTACCTCGGCGAGAACGTGGCCTGGACCGCGACCAACGCGTTGCGCATCGACGTAGCGGCCCATTGCCTGCGGCTGGACCTCTCCTTCCATAAAGCCCGCACGCCCGGCGAGCTGATCGAGCGGATCGACGGCGACGTGACGGCGCTTTCCAGTTTCTTTTCCCAGCTGGTTCTGCATGTATTGGCCAACCTCGTGCTGCTCGGCGGGGTGTTGGTCCTGCTGTTCGGCGTCGACTGGCGGGTCGGCCTGGCGCTGACCGCGTTTACGATCCTGGCCCTGGTGATCCTGGTGCGCATCCGGGCCGTGGCGGCGCCCTCCTGGCTGGCGCTGCGCCAGGTCAATGCCCTGTTCTTCGGCTTCCTCGGCGAGCACGTGGCCGGGACGGAAGACACCCGCGCCAATGGGGCCACCGGGTACGTGATGCAGCGCTTCTACACGCTGCTGCGCAACTGGTGGCCCCTACAGCGCAAAGCCGGGCTGGCGGGTTATGCGATGTGGATCACCACGGTCGGCGTCTTCTCGGTGGGGACGGCTGTTGCTTTCGGCCTTGGCGCCTATCTGTGGTCCCTCGGCGCCGTGACCCTGGGCACCGTGTACCTGATCTTCTATTACACGCAATTGCTGAACCGGCCGATCGAGCAGATCCGCACGCAGCTACAGGAGCTGCAGCGGGCCGGTGCCAGTGTGGAGCGCGTGCAAGAGCTGTTGCGCACGCCGTCGCGGCTCGTCGACGGCCCGGGCGCGCCGCTCCCGGCCGGGCCGTTGGCCGTGGCCTTGGCCGGGGTTACCTTCGGCTATGAGGCCGAGGAGTCTGTGCTGCGCAACCTGACGTTCGACCTCCCCGCCGGCACGATATTGGGCTTGCTGGGGCGCACCGGCAGTGGCAAGACTACGCTGGCCCGCCTGTTGCTCCGGCTCTATGATCCCCAGGCGGGTACTATCCGCCTGGGCGGTGTCCCGATCCGCGATGCCTACCTGCGGGAACTGCGCCGGCGGGTCGGGATGGTTACCCAGGATGTGCAGCTCTTCGCGGCGACCGTCCGCGACAATCTCACCTTTTTCGACGACACGATCCCCGATTCGCGTATCCTCGCCGTGCTCCACGATCTGGACCTCCGCCGCTGGTACGACACGTTGCCGCAGGGCCTCGATACGCTGTTAGAGGCCGGGGGCGGGGGGCTGTCGGCCGGTGAAGCACAGCTGCTGGCCTTCGTGCGCATCTTTCTCGCCGACCCCGGCCTGGTCATCCTGGACGAAGCCTCGTCGCGCCTTGACCCGGCCACCGAAGCCCTGATCGAGCGGGCCGTGAGTAAGCTGCTGGTTGACCGCACCGGGATCATCATTGCCCACCGGTTGGCGACGATCGGGCGCGCCGACCGGGTCTTGATCCTGGAGGACGGGCAGATCCTGGAGCACGGCGATCGCCGGCAGCTAGCCCGCGATCCCGCATCCCGTTTCTATCAGCTGCTGCGCAGTGGTATCCAGGAGGCCCTGGCATGAAGCCGATCGCCTATCTCTGGCGGATGATCGGCTACCGGCCCTGGCTCTACCTGGCGAACGCCGTCTTCTGGACCCTGATCCATCTTTCGCCTATCGTGCCTGGCCTGATTGCGCGTGCCTTCTTCGATTCGTTGACCAATGCTGCGCCGGCCCGCCTGGGGATCTGGACCGTGGTGGCGCTGTTGCTGGTGACGGCCGCGGCCCGGATTATCCTGATCCTGTGCGGGGCGCTCACCGATATCTTGCACCGTTTCACGATGAGCGCGCTGTTGCGGCGCAATATGCTGGAGCAAGTGCTGTCCCAGCCAGGGGCGCGGGCGCTGCCGGAGGCGCCGGGCACCGCGCTCAATCGCTTGCGCGACGACGCCAAGCAGGCGGAGGACTCGATCAGCTGGACCCTGGATGTGATCGGCGATTCGGTCTTCGCGCTCACCGCCCTGGGCATCTTGCTCACGATCAATGCTGGGATCACGCTGCTGGTTTTTTTGCCGCTGGCCGGCGTGCTCGCCCTGGCCCAGGTCGCGAGCGAGCGGGTGCAGCAGTACCGCAAGGCGAGCAGTCAGGCGACGGGCCGGGTGACGGGCGCCCTCGGCGAAATTTTCGGCGCGGTACAGGCCGTGCAGGTCGCCGGGGCCGAGGACTCTGTTCTGGCCCATCTGCGGCGCCTGAGCGAGCAGCGCCGCCAACTGATGCTCCGCGATCGCGTACTGACCCAGACGCTCGATTCGGTCTTCACCAATATCGTGAACCTGGGGACGGGCCTGATCCTGATCCTGGCCGCCGGGCAGATGCGGGAGGCGACGTTCACCGTCGGCGATTTCGCGCTCTTTGTCTACTGCCTGGCCTTCGTGACCGATTTTACCCAATTCTTCGGCACCTTTCTCGCCCACTACAAGCAGACGGGGGTCGCCTTCCAGCGCATGGTCGTGCTCTTGCAAGGGGGCGCGCCGGAAACGCTGGTCGCCCACCGGCCGCTGCATTTGACGGGCGCCCTGCCGCCGCTGGCGGTGCCGGCCCGGGCGGCGCCCGGCGATCTCCAACTGCTGGAGGTCTCCGGCCTGACCTACCGCTATCCGGAGACCGGGCGCGGCATCGCCGACGTGAGCTTGTGCCTGCGGCGGGGCACCTTCACCGTGGTGACCGGGCGGATCGGCGCCGGCAAGACCACGCTGATCCGCACCCTCTTGGGCTTGCTGCCGCGCGAGAGCGGCGAGATCCGCTGGAACGGCCAGCCGGTCGCCGACCCGGGGACGTTTTTCGTGCCGCCGCAAAGCGCTTACACGCCCCAGGTGCCGCGCCTCTTCAGCGCCAGTCTGCAAGAAAACCTCCTGCTCGGCCAGCCGGCCGATGCCGCAGCCCTGGCCGCCGCCATCCGCCTGGCGGTGCTGGAGCAGGACGTCGCCGCGATGCCGCACGGCCTGGACACCCTGGTTGGCGCGCAGGGGGTGCGGCTCTCGGGCGGGCAGGTGCAACGGGCGGCCGCCGCGCGCATGTTTGTGCGGCAACCGGAGCTGCTTGTTTTCGACGACCTCTCCAGTGCGTTGGACGTCAACACCGAGCAACTGCTCTGGGAGCGGCTCTTCGCCGAACGGGCGGCGACCTGCCTCGTCGTCTCCCATCGGCAGGCCGTCCTGCGCCGGGCCGATCAGATCGTCGTGCTCAAAGAGGGGCAAGTGGCGGCCGTCGGCACCCTCGACCACCTGCTGGCGACCTGTGACGAGATGCGCCACCTCTGGCACGGCGATCTGGCCGGGGCCGCTGCCGCGTCGGCTGGCAGCCCCGGCATGGAAATTGCCTCCTTACCGTGACTGTATCATTCGATACGCACTAAAGGAGGGTTTCATGAACAAATTATATGGGATCATGTTGAGCCTGCTGGTCTTGGTGCCGGTGGCGATCGGCTGTGACAGCGGCGCCGTGGGTACCGCAGTGACCACGAATGTGCCGACCACCGTGGCGGGCGCGGGGCAGGCCACCATGACCGCCCTGCCGACGAATATCAGCGGTGCGGCCACCGCTGCGACCACCGCGGTGAACGGCGCGCTGACGCCGCAAGACACGGCCTACCTCACGAAGGTTCAGGCGCTGGCCACCCAGCTGATCGGATCACCCGAGTTGGCGGATGCCCTCAAGGCGACCGGCGATGCCGCGACGGCGGGCGCGACCGGGGGCACGGTCGATACGCAGGGGCTGACCGATAAGCTGACTAAGGCCAGCACCTTTGTGGATGGGATCGCCAAGCAGGCCGCGGCTCTCCAGCCCACGCCGAACACGAAAGCGGTGCAGGACGAGCTGATGAAGCCGGTGACCGACTGGCAGGGTGCCCTGAGCGCCGCTCAGAAGGCGGTGGGCGCCCAGAACTGGGCCGCTGCCAGCGCGGCCCTGGCCCAGATGACCCAGGGCGTGTCCGACGCCGCCACCTTGGCCGGCGACCTGGCCGCGCGCGGCATGAAATAAGCCCCGTAGCCGGGCGAAGATCGCGACCAGTCCTCGGAGGAACGCCCTGCCACGCCGGGAATCGGTTGGTCTCACCCGCGGAGTTTCGAGTATAATAAGCTATGCCTGTCCCTAGCCCTTCCATCACTTACGATGTCGACGGCGACCCAGCTACGGCGGGTGATCCGGTAACCGCCCCGCAGGAAAAGATCCCGCTGATCTATCAGGCGTTGCTGCACGTGTATGGGCAGCCAACGTGGCGCCCCCACCATCCCCCGTTGGATGAGCTGGTCCTGACCATCCTCTCGCAGCATACCTCGGACCTCAATAGTGGTCGCGCGTTCGATCAGCTGCGCCGGGCGCTCCCCACCTGGGAGCAGGTGCGCGATGCCCCGGTGGCCGAGATTGCCGCCGCCATCCAGAGCGGGGGCCTGGCCCAGCAGAAGGCGCCACGGATCAAGCGCATCTTGCAGCAGATCTGGGATGAGCGCGGCAGCTTCGATCTCGATTTCCTGAAAACGGTGCCGCTGGATACGGCGGAGGCCTGGCTGGCCGCCCTGCCGGGCGTGGGCCCGAAAACGGCGGCCTGTGTGCTGCTTTTCGCCTGTGGCCGGCCGGCCATGCCGGTCGACACCCATGTCCACCGGGTCAGCCGCCGCCTGGGCCTGGTGCCCGATCGCGCCACCGCCGAGCAGACGCACGAACTGTTGGAGGCCGCCGTACCGCCGGAGTGGTACTATGCCTTCCATCTGAACGTGATCAAACACGGGCGGGAGGTGTGTAAAGCGCCGCGTCCCCGTTGTGAGATCTGCGTGATCGCGCGGTGGTGTGATTATTATAAGCGCGCGCACGGGCCATGAACCTCTACCTGGTGCGCCATGGGCTCTCAACCGGGAATGTTGCGGGCCGCCTGCAGGGCTGGAGTGATACCGACCTGACGCCGGAGGGCCTGCGCCAGGCGTATAAAACCGCGCAATTCTTTGCCTACTACCGGGCGACCCACCGCCTCGCTTTCGCCGCAGTCTACAGCAGCCCCTTGCGCCGGGCCTGGCTCACCGCCGCCGCGATCGGGGAGCGGCTGGGGCAGGCGCCGTTGGCCGTGTTGGACCTGCGGGAAATGCACGCCGGCGCGATCGAAGGCCTGACCCTGGCGGAATGGCAGAGCCGCTATCCCGAAGTGGCCAGCGCCTGGCGCGACCGCGAAAACCTCGACTTCGGCTGGCCCGGCGGCGAAACCCGCCGCGGTTTCCGGGCGCGCTGCCTGCGGGCGATTTCCGAGATCGTCGCCCAGCATGCGCCGGATGATAATCTGATCGTGGTGACCCATGGCGGCTTCATCAAAGGCTACCTGGCGGCCGCCGGGCTGATCGATACGGCGGGGTCCAATCCCTATAGCGCCGACAACTGTAGTATCACCTACGTGCAGTTCACCGTCGACGACGCCGATAACGGCGGCGGGGAGGTCTGGGGCGTCGGCTGTCTGCGGGTCTTCAACCAGGTGGCGCATCTCCAGGATGGGGCCGACGACGCCCTGGGCGCGGCATCCCTGGCCGCTAATGCCGACCTAATGCTCCAGTAACGCGCAAGTAACGGGCAGATCACGGGCAGAAAGAAGTATAGGCATGGCCGATCGCTGGGTCCCGTCACAATTCTTTTTCAACCAGAATGATTTGGCGACGGTGGGCGTGGAACGTCCCCGGGATATCCTCTTTGTCATTCTGCACCATAGCTCCGGCGTCGAGGCGAGTGATATCCCCTGGCTCACCACGCAAGGGCAGGTCTCGGCCCATAAATATGTCAGCCGTAGCGGCAACCGCTATCAATTGGTGCAAGACGTGGATGCGGCCTGGGGGTGTGCGGTAGAGCCGCAGTTTGAGATCGTGCCCCGGCCGCTGGGCGATCGCTGGGCCGCCAATGAAAACTGGCCGGCGCTTCAATTTGAGATGGAGAACCGCGGGAGCGACCCTTTCACCGCGGCCCAATATGAGGCGGCCGCCGACTGGACAGCCGCCTGGATCCAGGCATATGGCATACCCGCCGATCGGCAGCACATCCTCGGCCATCGTGAGCTCACCCGCCATCCGCAACACCAGGACCCCAACGATCAGTGGGACTGGGCCCAGTTCATGGCCGGGGTGCGGCACCGGCTGGATGCCGCCGGGTATAGCGATTACCCCATCGAGGGCC
>DATGEF010000516.1:0-3132 GCA_035310405.1 Chloroflexia bacterium
CCTGGCCCCGCCCCGCGGTGACCAGCGCCGCCTCCGACGTGCTGTCGACCGCCCCGGCCGCGTCGGCGATGTAGCGCGCCTGCTGCGCCAACTCTTCCACCGTCGACGTGATCTGCGTCACCGCCGTGTGCTGCTGCAGCAAGGCTGTCGCCAGGCGGGAGGCATAGCCCGCCAGATCTACGGAGGCCGCGCTCAAGCGCCCAGCCAGCGCGGCCTCCAGCGCGTTATGCTCGGTCATATGGGCGTTGGCCGTGCTCAGCTCCGCCAACCGCCGCGTCACTTCGACGCGGGTGCGCACCAGTGCCTGGAGTGCAATCGCGCCCGCCGCGAGCAGCAGCAGCCAGAGCACCAGGCCCGGCCAGCGGATCGTCGCCTGGCTATAGAGCAGGGCCGTGAGCAGGGCCGGCAGGCAAGCCAGGGCTTCGGCGCCCCAAGCCGCCCGCCAGGTCGCCCGGACCTTACGCCAGGCTTCGCGCCACCCGGAGGTAATCATGTTGTTGACGATCAGGACCAGGTCGTTGATCAGCCGCACCACAAGGAGGGCGGCGATCAGGGCGGCAACATTGCGGAGCGTAATGCCCTGGAGCGGCTGCTGATCGGCGATCAGCTTGTAGACGGTAGCCCCGGCGATGCCCATCAGCGCATACATGCCGCTGTTGCGAAACAGCGCCCAGCCGGTGGCTTTCTGGACGATGGCCCAGCGGACATTCGGCCAGACCGCGATCAGCCCGGTCATCCAGGGGCTCAACGACAACATCGCCGCGTAATAGGCGGTAGCCTCCAGCCCGAGGTAGGTTCCGTCGCTCAGAATCGTCCCCACGGCGCTGAGTACGACCCCCAGCACCGCTAAAATAAGCGCATAGAGCACATCCGTGGGCGCTAGGTGCTCCTGGGACAAACCGGCGCCCAGAATCCCCAGCCCGACGATCGCAATCAGAACGGAATAGGCTTTGCGCACGGGCGAATATTGAACCTTTGCCATGGCAGGACCGGCCTTTATCTAGGCGTTGAGGCAGGAACCCGGGCCGGAGCCCAGATAAGAGCCCAGGTGAGAGCCTGGGTAGGCACTCCAGAAACTGTCCGTGTGAACCCGTCGTATGCCAACGTGGGGAGAAACCAGGATGGCCAGCGGTGTCTCGACGATAAATTGTACCAAATTTACGCGGTTGCTGCAGCGGCAGGGCCACAGGGCCAGTGTAAGTGTTTGACAACGCCCCGGCGATATAGTAAGATGACGGCGATTAGGCAACGAACCCGGCCGGCATCATCTGTCCCAACCGACGGCCCACCGCGGGATCCGCGATCTGCTGCGGTGACCCAGCAGACCAGGAGCACATTTCTATGGCGAGCACCTCAGGTAATCCCCGGCGTGGGCTGGCCCGGCGCCTGCGCGCTGGCGTGCTGGCCACCATGCTCGTTAGCGCGCTCGCGATCGGCGGCTGTGGCAGCATCAGCGTCAACGACAGCACCCCCACCTCGGCCGCGCCGCCGCCGCCGCCCAGCCAGGCCACGGACAGCTTGATGCCCAGCCCCCGCCATGACCTGGCGATTATGGGGGTCGACTTCGATCCGCCCCTGGACGCCGATCGCATCGCCAACCAGGAGCCGGTGAGCCTGATCATTGGGCTGAGCAACCAGGGGAATCAGCAGGAGACCGAGGTGCTCGTGACCGCCGATCTCTGGGACGCCGCCGGCACCCAGCACCTGCTGCATACCCAGCAAATGGTCGACTCCATCGCGGCCGGCAATGTCCTGCCCTTGCGCCTGACCAACGCCAGCGCCCCCGCCTTCTTCAGCCGCTACCGCCTGATCGTGAAAGTGAGCGCGGCCGCCGGTGAAACCAACCTGGCGAACAACAGCCGCACGCTCGACATCCTGGTCAATACCGCGCATTAGCCGGGATCCGGGGTCCGTTTGGATGAGGCGTCTGCTCCGGCAGGCGCTTTTTCATGGCACGGCCAACGGCTGGCCGCGATAGGTGAGTGTCCGCAGAATCGCCTTGATCTGCGTCTGCACCGCTGCGTTCGGCGACGCATAGAACAGGTCTTCCACCGACCGTTGCCCGTCCTGCGCGGTCCAGGAGAGAAAGTCCACCAGCGCCTGGGCGTGCGCCCCATCCGGCAGCGTGTGCAGGTCGTGATCCACCACCAGGTAGGTGAACCCCACGATCGGCCAGGACTCGGGGTCCGGGGAGTTGACCACGGACGCGCCCAGATCGCCCTGCAGGTCGTCGCCGGCCGCCCCGATCGACTCCACCGTCGCCTCGACCACGCTCCCGGCCTGGTTCTTCAGGCGCGCATACGCCAGCCGGGCCTGCACCGCCGTCGTCAGGCCCATATAACCAAGCGCCCCGTCCGTCTGTTGTAGCCGGGCGACGACGCCCGCACTGCCCGCGGCCGCCTGCCCGACCGGCCAGGCGACGGTTTCGCCCGACCCGATGGTCCCTTGCCAGTTGCTGTTCACGTGGGCCAGGTAGCTGGTGAAGATGGCGGTCGTGCCCGAGGCATCGGCCCGATGCACGATCCGGATCGGGGTGCCCGGGAGTGCGACACCCGGGTTGAGCGCCATGATCGCCGGGTCGTTCCACTGCTGGATCTGCCCGCTAAAAATCGCCGCCGCCGTGTCGCCATCCAGCACCAACCCGGGGGGTAGCCCCGTCCCCTGATAGGCCAGCACCACTGCGCCGGCCACTGCGGGGATCTGCACCAGGCCCGGCGGGGCGCCGGCGGCGGGGGGGATATCACTCGCGGCGAAGTCGACGTGACCCTGTTGCAAAGCCGCCAGCCCGGCGCCCGATCCATCGGGTTGATAGCTAAACGCGACCGTGGGATGGAGTTTGGTGTATTGCTGAAACCACAGGTTGTAAAGAGGCAGGGCAAAGGTCGAGCCCTGGCCGCGCAGCTGTTGCGCGCCCTGGCCCACCACGATCGGGACCTCGCCCGCCGCCGAGGCCGGGGGCGAGAGCGCGGCCGAAGCCGGCGGGCGGAGGGCCGCCGTCGGCGAGAGCAGCACCGCGGTCGGCGCCAGCGGCGTCGGGGCCGGCGTCGCGCTGGGGAGGGGCGGGCTCGGCGGCGGGGTGGCCGGCGCGGCGGTACAGGCCACCAGCAATCCGGCCCCCAGCAGCCCCAGCAG
>DATGEF010000517.1:0-3128 GCA_035310405.1 Chloroflexia bacterium
TCACTGCTCCAAGCAGGTAAGACCCCGGGGAGAAGACCCGGCAAAGAGGCCGCAGGTGGAAGGCGGGAAAGCCGCCGAGCCAAGCGGTGCTCATGGTCGAGGGTTTGTTGCGCACGCGATACGGGCTTCGGCCTGCGGCTCAGGGAGCGCGGCCGGGAGCAGCAGGGGCCGCGCGCCGGCCACACCAGCCAGGGCAAGCAGCAGATGGTCGACATGCGGATGGGGCCTTGATATGGTAAGCCGAGACCCGTGGCTCGAGCGCAGCGGTCCCACCCAGTCCCATCCCGAACCTGGCAGTGAAACGTTGCAGCGCCGATGGTACTGCCTCCTCAAGGGGGTGGGAGACTAGGCCGTCGCGGGTCTCGCTTTTTTCGCCGGCCGCGGGCCGCGGCCAGGGAGCAGCGATCAGCGAGATGGGAAGCAGTGCGCCTCGGAGCTTGGCTCTGGGGCATTTTTGTTGCCCGTCGGGCCCGGCCCCGACCCCGGCTCCCCTGAGGCTGCGCACCCAGCGCCCCGGGTCGCTGGGCAACGGGCGGGTAGCTGTTGTATAGTGGAGCAATCGCCAGTCGGCTGAATCCGTGCTGACCGCTGACCGCTGACCGCTCCGCTGCAAGCGCCGGTCGGCCGAATCCGGGCGGACCGCAGACCGCGGACCGCTGAATGCTGCCCGCTGCCCGCCGCCCGCTCGCCGAAGGAGTACTCGTTGGATCACGACCCCACTCCCGCCCCATCCCTGGCGCCGGTGCGCTGCCGGGGGGTGCGTGGCGCGACTTTTGTGCCGGAAGATACGCCCCAGGCCATCTGGGACGCGACCCGTGAGCTATTGGCCGCCATCGCTGCGGCCAATAGCATCGATACAGCGGATATCGCCAGTGTCTTTTTCACGACGACACCCGACCTGCGGTCGGCCTTTCCAGCGCGCGCGGCGCGCCAGCTGGGCTGGGTCGACGTCCCGCTGCTCGGCGCGGCCGAGATGGACCACCTCGACGCGCCCGGCCGCTGTATCCGCGTCCTGCTCCATTGGAACACGGCGTGCCGGCAGGACGAGGTGGTCCATGTCTACCTGCGGGGGGCCGATGTGTTGCGGGCCAAAGATCCGCCGAGCCACCTGAGCGCCGCGCCCGCCCCCGCCGAAGGCCCCCATGCTACCCACCCCTGAGCCGGAGCGGCAGGACGCGACCTGGCTCGCCGGCGCCGAAGTCGCGATCGTCGGGCTCGGCCTGATGGGCGGGTCCCTGGCGGGCGCCTTGCGCGGGGCCGGCGCCGCGCCCCGCGCCTGCCGGCGCGTCGTCGGCATCGTCCGCCGGGCGGAGACGGTGGCCGCCGCCGGCCCCTGGGTCGACACGGCCACGGCCGACCTGGCCGCTGTGGGCACCGCGGACGTGGTGATCCTGGCCGTGCCCCCCCGCACCATCCTCCAGCTGCTGCCCATCGTCGCCGCCCAGATGCGGCCCGGCGCGCTGCTGACCGACCTGGGCAGCACCAAAAGCGCTATCGTTGAAGTTATGTCAAGTTCCCCGGCTGGACTCCTGCTCGCCGGGGGGCACCCGATGTGTGGGAAGGAGGCCGGGGGCCTGGCCGCGGCCGACCCGCAGCTCTACCGGGGCGCCCCCTACCTGATCTGCCCCGTGCCCAGCCGGCCGGCCGCGGCCGTCGCGCACACTGCCGCCCTGGCCCGCGCCCTCGGCGCGCAGCCCCGCGTGCTGGATCCGGCCACCCATGATCAGCTGGTCGCGGCGATCAGCCATGTGCCCTATACCGGCGCGGTCGCCCTGGTGCTCGCCGCCGCCCAGCTGGACGCGCCGACCGGCGGGGCCATCTGGGAACTGGTCGCCGGCGGCTTCCGCGATACGACCCGAGTCGCCGCTGGGGAGCTCGACATGTGGATCGACATCCTGCTGACCAACCGGGCGGAGGTATTGGCCCACCTCCAGCGACTCACCGGCGTCCTGACTACGCTCGCCACGGCCCTCGCCGCCGAGGATACGGCCGCCCTCGGCGCCGCCCTCGGCGCCGCCCAGGAACGGCGCCGCCGCCTGTTTCGCGCCTGATTGACAGCCCGCGCCCCCTTGTTATAATAGCAGCATGACGAGCAGCATGACGAATTGGGGACTGATCGGACTCGGGAAGATCGCCCAGGTGCGCATCGCACCTGCCTTTGCCCGCTCCCCCACCGAGCACCTCGTCGCCGTCGCGGGCCGCGATCCGGCCCGCACCGCGGCCTTCGCCGCGCAGCACAGCGCCGCGCCCCAGACGATCGCGGGCTTGCTGGCCGATCCCACGATTACCGCCGTATACATCGCGGCGGCCAACGATCTCCATGCCGAGTACACGATCGCGGCCGCCGCCGCCGGCAAGCATGTGCTCTGCGAAAAGCCCCTGGCCCGCACGCTCGACGAAGCCGAAGCGATGGTCGACGCCTGCCGGAGCGCCGGCGTCCTGCTGGGCACCGCCTTCATGATGCGCTTTCACCCGCTGCACCGCCAGGTCCACGACCTGATCGCCGGCGGCGCGATCGGCACGCCGCTGCAAGCCCGGGTGCAGAACGGCTTTGGCCTGCAGCCCCAACGCCAGACCTGGCGCGTCGATCGCCGCGCGTCAGGCGGCGGACCGCTGATGGATGTCGGCAGCCACGCCGTCGATCTGCTCTGCTATGTCACGGGCGCCCGGGTGACGGAAGTGGGGGCCTTCACCGGCCGCCAGGTCCTGCCCGGCGACGCCGAAGATGCGGCCGTGGTCAATCTCGTGCTCGACACGGGGCTGCTGGCCCAGGTCAACGTGGCCTTTAACACCCCGTTCAGCCGCACCAGCCTGGAGATCCACGGCACCCTCGGCAGCCTCGTCACGAGCGGCACTCTCGGCCAGGTCGCCGCAGGCGAGGCCCAGCTGGTGACGGCAGCCGGCACCCAGCCACTCACCTACGTCCCCTGCGACCTCTACCAGGCTGAGCTGGAAGCCTTTGGCCAGGCCGTGCGCGGCGCCGCGCCCCTGGCGATCACGGGGACGGCCGGCCTGGAAAACCTGCGCGTGCTCCGTGCCGCCTACCGCTCCTCCTACTGGGGCGGCAGCGCCACCCTCCCCGCCGACCCCGACACCCCAGAGGCCTGAGGGCCTGATCAGTTCACGGC
>DATGEF010000518.1:0-6073 GCA_035310405.1 Chloroflexia bacterium
GGGCTGAACAGTAGTATCATCCTGATTGATATCGCAGGTCGGCCCCCCGGGGTCTGTAGAGGTCTGTCCCATGGTCCCATGGCCTAAAGTGACGAGGTATTGACGTCCATGAACAAGCTGCGGAGATATTGGGCCGCTAGCGCCCTGCCCCTGTTGCTGTCGTCGCTCCTGGTGGCCGCCCCGGCGCGCGCGGCGACCCTGCCCCCGCTCGGAACGGCCGCCAATTTCGGTGTGCTGGGCAGCAGTACGGTCACTAATACCGGTATGACCCGGGTGACCGGTGATCTCGGCGTGAGCCCCGGGACGGCCGTCACCGGGTTTCCGCCGGGCACCGTGAGCGGGACCATCCACGCGGGGGACGCGGTGGCCAGCCAGGCCCAGACGGACGCGACCAGCGCGTATACCAATGCGGCCGGGCAGTCCTGCGCTTTCAATTTGACGGGCCAGGACCTGGGGGGCAAGACCCTGATCGCCGGGGTCTACTGTTTCACCTCCTCGGCGCAGCTGACCGGGCAGCTCATCTTCGACGGCCAGAACAACCCCAATAGTGTCTTCATCATCCAGATCGGGAGTACCCTCACCACGGCGAGCAATGCCAGCGTCCTGGTGACCAACGGGGCGCAGCCCTGCAACATCTTCTGGCAGGTCGGCAGTTCGGCGACCCTGGGCACGAACACGACCTTTATCGGCAACATCCTGGCCCAGAGCTCCATCACCCTGACCACCGGCGCGGGGACGCGCGACGGCCTGTATGCCCTGACCGGCGCGGTGACCTTAGATACCAATACGATTCTGGCGGGCTGCGCCGCGCCCACCCCGAGCGCGACCACTACGGCGCTCCCCCCGCCCACCACCACACTGACGCCCAGCGCGACCGGCACGGCGCGGCCGCGGCCCACCCGCCCGCCGCCGGCGAGCAGCACGCCCGCGCCGGCGAGCAGCACGCCCGTGCCGCCCGCGCCGCCGAGCAACACACCAGCGCCGCTCCCCAGCGACACCGCGGCGGTGATCGCCACGAACACGGCGGTGGCGGTGGCGACGGATACGGCGGTGGTGGCGGCCACAAACACGGCGGTGGTGGCGGCCACAAACACGGCAGTGGCGGTGGCCAGCGACACCGCGGCGGTGGTCGCGAGCAACACGGCGGTGGTCGCCACGCGCACGGCGGGGGCCGGCGCCACGGTCACGCCGGCCCGGCTGCCGGTGGGTATGCCGGTCACCGGCGGGCCGCCCAACTTGCTTGGCCTGGTGCTCGCGCTGGCCGGCCTGCTCCTGGGCTTCGGCCTCGTCTGGCGGGGCGGGGCCCGCCGGGCCCGTTAACCTGGGCCCCGCCGCCCCGCGTCACGGCGCCCCGGGCGGGGCAGCCAGGGATTGATCGCAGACTTCGTTGAACATACAGTGGGCGCAGCGCACGGCATCGTCATGGCTGCGATCCAACTCGCCGGCCAGGCGCGCCCGGCGGATCGCGTCGACCGCGGCCAGCAGGTGGGCGCGGGCGGCATCGCTATAGTCGATCTGGAAGGTCGTGTCGGCGTAGCGGATCAGGCCATAGGGCGGGCGGCCCGTCGTCTCCTCGACCAGCAGACAATAAGCCAGCAGCTGGAGCACATCGCCCGCATGGGGCGCGGGCGCCCGGCGGGTCGGCTTGACCTCCACCGGGATCAGCCCCCCGGCCGCTTCCAGCAGGTAGTCTGGCTTCCCGACCAGGCCATAGCGCCGCGAAAAGAGCGACTCGCTGGCCCGCTGCCGGGCGCCCGTATCGGTATAGACCACCCGGGCGCGGGGCAGGCCGCTGCGGGTCTGCAAGCGCCGGGCGGCGAGCAGCGCCCCGATACTGACCAGCAAGCAGACGGCGAGCAGGCCGCCCGCCAGCACCCCCAGGCTCATGGGCCTCCTAGCTGCCGGCCAGGGCCTGGTCCAGGTCGGCGATAATGTCGTCGCTATCTTCGATCCCGACCGACAGGCGGATCAGGCCGGGCGAGATCCCGGCCGCCGTCCGCTCCTCCACGCTCTGGTGGGTATGGATCATCGACGCCGGGTGGGTAATCAGGGTCTCCATGCCGCCCAGACTCACGGCGAGGATACAGACCGCGGTGCGCCCAATCAGCTGGTAGGCGGCCGCGTACCCGCCGCGCATCTCGAAGGAGAGCATGCCGCCAAAGCCGCCAAGCATTTGCGCGCGGGCCAGCGCATGCTGTGGGTGGGACTCCAGCCCGGGATAATAGACCTGGGCGACGGCCGGGTGGCCCGCCAGGAACCGCGCGACCGCCAGGGCGTTGTGGTTATGCGCCGCCATGCGCAGGGGATAGGTTTGCAAGCCCCGGCGCAGCAGCCAGGCTTCGAACGGATGGAGCACCGGGCCGTAGATCCGTACGTACTCCCAGGCCTGGTCAATGCGGGCTTGCGCTCCCAGGATGGCCCCGGCGGTCACGTCGGCATGACCGTTCAGGTATTTGGTCGCGCTATGCACCACCAGATCGTAGCCGAGATCGAGCGGCCGCTGGTTGTAGGACGAGGCGAAGGTGTTATCGATGATCGCCAGGGCGCCGCCGGCATGCGCGATCGCGGCGGTGGCCCGCAGGTCCGTGAGGGCCATCGTTGGGTTGGTCGGCGACTCGGTATAGACGACCCGGGTCGTGGGCCGCATGGCCCGGGCAAAGGCCGCCGTATCGGTTTGCACCACCTGCGTGACGGCAATCCCATAGCGGGGCAGCGTTTCCGTCAGCAGGGTGAGGGCGGCAGTGTAATGCGTTTGTTGCGCCACGACGTGATCGCCCGCCCGCAGGTTGGCCAGCAGGGCGATGGTGATCGCCGCCATGCCCGACCCGACGGCCAGGGCCGCTGCTGCACCTTCGAGCCCAGCCAGCAAGATCTCGACCTGCTTCTCGTTGGGGGAGCCGTAGCGGGTGTAGTAGGTGGCGGGGGCCACGGCGGCGGCCAGATCCGCGCCCTCCTCCGGCGTCCGCAGCCGGTAGGTGCTGGTCTGGAAGATCGGCGGCGTAACCGCCGGCGTGTCGTTCGCCCCGCTGGCCCCGTGGATCAGGCGCGTCTGCATGCCGGGTGGCCGGCGCGGGTCGGTGCTCATCGGCTGCCTGCCGCAGCGATCGCGCGCGGGGCGCCCGCGCCACTGGCGGCCGGCGGCGCGCCCAAGCCATCTTGCGGCACCGACTGGGTGCCCGGGAGGTCGGTATCCTCCCGGGCCGGGGGCGCGTCGTCCTCCGGGGCCGTCACTTCGCTCGATTCGCCGGGGTTGCGGCCGATCAGGTCGTCCGGGAGGCCTGGCATCGGCTGGATGGGACTCAGATCGTCGGCCATCGAATCTCCTCCTTCTGGGATGGGGCGCCTCACGCCACACTGCCCGGATGATCCCGCGGGACCATCCGGGCGGTGGTGGAGCATGACCTATGCCGCGGGGCGGTAGGCCCTTTAATACACCTCCAGGTAGCGCTCGATCTCCCAGGGGGTGACCCGGCTGCGGAACTCGTCCCACTCCTGGCGCTTGGCTTCCAGGTAGCGCTCGAAGACATGGTCGCCGAGCGTCTCGCGGATCAGATCGTCGTGCTCCATCTCGTCCAGGGCCTCGGCCAGGCTGCCGGGCAGGGTGCCGATGTTGCGGCGCTGGCGCTCGTGCTCGTCGAAGTGGTACAGGTTCTCGTCCACCGGCTCGGGGGCGGTCAGCCCCTGCTCGATCCCCTGCAGGCCGGCGCGCAGCATGACCGCGAAGGCCAGGTAGGGGTTGCAGGTCGGGTCGGGGCAGCGCAGCTCGACGCGGGCGGCCTGCGGCTTGCTCGGGTTGATGCGCGGCACACGGATCAGGGCGGAGCGGTTCTGGCGGGCCCAGCCCATATACACCGGGGCCTCGTAGCCCGGCACGAGGCGCTTATACGAGTTCACCAGGGGGTTGAGGATCGCCGTCATGGCCCGCGCATGGCGCAACTGGCCGGCGATGAAGTGCTTGGCCAGCGGGGAGAGGTTATACGCATCGTCCGTGCTGCCGAAGAGGTTGCGGCTGCTGTCGATCGCGGCCAGGGACTGGTGGGTATGCATGCCGCTGCCCGCGATGCCGAAGACCGGCTTGGGCATAAACGTGGCATACAGGCCGTGCTGGGCGGCGACGGCTTTCAGCGTGTACTTGAAGGTCACCGCGCTGTCGGCCGTGGTCAGGGCGTTGTCGTACTCGAAGTCGATCTCATGCTGGCCGGGGCCGACCTCGTGGTGGGCCGTCTCCACTTTGATGCCCATCGCTTCGAGCGCGTTGACCATATCCTTGCGCACCAGGCTGCCCTCGTCGCCGGTCAGGTCGAAGTAGCCGCCCATATCATGCGTCACCGTGGTGATCACGCCGTTTTCCGGCTTGAACAGGTAGAACTCGAGCTCCGGGCCCGTCTGGTACAGGTAGCCCAGGTTGGCCGCGTAGTCCATGGCCCGGGCCAGGACCAGGCGCGGGTCGCCGGCGAACAGCTCACCATTCGGCGTATAGATCCAGCAGATAATACGGGCGGTCGTCGTGCCGGGGGCGACCCCGCCGGGCGCGCTCCCATTTTTGCCGTTGCTGGCCCCTTTACTGGGTGCGGCCTCGCGCTCCCAGGGCAGCACGGCGAAGGTTTTCACGTCGGGGATCAGGAACATATCCGACTCCGCGATGCGCGCGAAGCCCTCGATCGACGAGCCGTCGAACCATTTCCCGTTCGTCGCGGCGTCTTCCAGCTGATGCACCGGGATCGTCACGCTCTTGACGATGCCCATCAGATCGGTGAACTGGAGATTGACGAAGCGCACGCCGGCCTCTTCGGCCCGGCGCAGGGTCTCCTGGACGAGCGCGGGCGCTTGCTCGCCACTGGCATAGCGGGCACCGGCCGCCGTGCGCGGTGCTTGTTCGGTGGTCATTCATCGTCTCCCTGGCTCTGCTAAACGGATCACGGGTCGCCGTTTCGACCTTGCACCCGTCGCGCATACCCGTCGAGAATACCATACCGGCGCCCGCCCGGGCAGAGCAGCCCCCACAAACTTCCGGGGCGGCTTTTGTGCATCCTGCCCACCCCGGGCTCAGCCGGAGCCCGGCGGCAGCAGATAGAAGACGACCCGGTTGGCCCAGCCGGCCACGCTGGCCGTGAACAGCGCGGCCCAGAGCGCCAGGCAGAGGAGCTGGCCGGCGCGGCCCCGGCGCCAGAGCCCGGCCAGGGCCAGGCCATTCAACAGCGCCAGGGCCGGCATACTATAGATCATGTGCTTCTGCAGCAGATTGATCCAGACGTCCACCAGGCTGAACAGGGCCAACGTGGCCGCCGACGCGGCCAGCCAGAGGCCTAACGGATTTTGGATTTTGGATTTTGGATTTTGGATTGGCGACGGCGGTCCCGGAGAGTCGGGCCCCGGCCCGCCCGGCGGATTTTGGACTGCGGATTTTGGATTTGGGATTGAAGGCGAAGGGACGCGAGGGTCGGGCACCGGCCCGCCGTCGCCACTGCCTACTGCATACTGCCTACTGCCTACTGATTCGTCGCTGACGACTGACGACTGACGACTGCCGACTACCGTCTGCGCCAGCGCGACGAGGGCCAGCCCGACCGGCCAGGCCTGGAAGTGGGCGGCGATCTGGGGCCAGAAGCCGCTGAGTAAGGGCGCGCCGAGCTTGGCGGGGTTCTTGCCGACGGTCCCGGCGGTTTGCAGCTTCTGGACGATCTGCGGCAGCACGGCGGCCACCATTTGCCCGGCCGTGAATTGGTAGAAGGCCAGGAAGGCCAGCGCCACCCCGCTCCCCGCCCAGACGGCGACGGCCCTCACCCGGCCACGGTCCTGCCAGGCCACCGCGGCCAGGAAGCAGAGCAGCGTGGTGCCCAGCAGCAGCGCCTGCGCGGTATGGGCCAGCAGCGCCAGAGCCAGCAGCCCGCCCAGCGGTAGCCACACCCGCGGCCGGCCCAGCTGCGCATAGCCCCAGACCAGCCCGGCGATCAGCAGCACCAGCAGCCAGGTGGCGAAGATGCCGGGATACCCGCCATCCGAGAAGAGGAGATTGCTCACGGGAAAGGCAATAAACATGGCCCCCGCCCAGATTCCGGCCAGCCCATCGCCC
>DATGEF010000519.1:0-10813 GCA_035310405.1 Chloroflexia bacterium
CGTGATCCTGGAGCATGACCTGGCCCGCTTCAGCGCTACCGTGCGGGCGATCGATGTCTGGTTCGGCTTCGCCTGGGATTCGGCCAGCACCACGATCGTCAACCAGGCACTGGCCCAGGTGCTGGGCTTCCTGGAGAACCCGGAGTCCTGTGCCGCCGCGCTGGAGAGTGCCGAGGCGGCGACGGTCTACCTGGCGCTCTGGACTCTGGCCTATGCCGACGCCGACGCGGCCGTGCCGCTGGCCGCCCGCTTCCTGGCCGATGCCCAGCCCGCCCGCCGCTTTGTCGCCACGCACCTGTTGCGCGAGATCGGGCTCCCGGCCGCCCGGCAGGCGCTCCTGCCAGCCCTGGAAGATCCCGATCTGCATGTCGCGGCCGAGGCGGTCGCGGCCCTGAGCCAGGCGGGGGCCGAGCTGGCCACCGGCGACCTGTTTGAGCGGCTGGAGCGCGCCCTTCCCCACTTCCCGCGCCACCAGGTGCTGGCCCCGATTGTCTGGCCCTGGTACCAACAAGCCGCCGAACAGGGGGACCTGGCCCGCCTGCTAGGGCAGAGCCTGGGTGCCCGCCCTGCCGCCCGGCTGATCCCGTACCTGCCCCGCCTCGATTCCTGGAGCCGGGCGCAGGCCGTCGAAGTGCTGGCCGCCCGGCCCGACCCGGAGCCCCAGGTCCGAGACGCCCTGCTCGCCCTGGCCGGCGATCCCAGCGGCTACGTACGGGAGCGCGTGTTCAAGGTGCTCGCCCGGCTGCAGATCACGCCCGAGGAGACGATGCGCCTCGAAGGGTTGCTGACGCGCAAACGGGCCGCGCTGCGCCAGGCTGTGCTGACGTTACTCCTGCACCAGCCGGATGCGGCGGCCGGGGCCAGTGCCGCCCGGCTGCTCGCCATGGCGCCGCCCGCCCAGCGGCTGGCCGGGCTGGAGCTGCTGCGCCAGCTGCGCGCCGCCGGGCGGGAGGACGCCGGCTATCGCACCTACGCGGCCGCCTACGAGGCTGCGCACCCCCAGCGGAGCGCCACGGAGGCGGAACTCCTCGACATTATCCTGGACCGCCAGGGCGCCGTCCCGACCCTGGACGATGCGCTGGGCCTGCTCGATCCCGCCCGCCGCACGCCCGTCACGCCGCCCCGGCCCCTGCTCCCCACCCAGCTCGCCGGGCTGATCCAGCAACCGCTCGTCACCAGCGCGGCGACGGCCTGCATCGCCGCGCTCGACGATCTGGTGCAGGAGCACCGTACTGTCGAGATCACCCTGGAGCGCTGGACCGGCCACACCGAAGTGACCTTGCTGGGCAACGCCGGTTGCCTGCCCGCGCCGTGCCCCGACCGGCCGGCCGCCGAGGACGCCCAACGACTGCCCTTGCGGCAGCAGTGGGAAGCCTGGTGGGCGGAGCGGCCGGCCGCGTTGCGCGATGCGGATGGCCACGAGCTGCTGCGGGCGCTGGCGCCCTTTCACCGGGGCTATTCCGGTTCCTATGGTTTCTCTGCGCTGCACGAACCGGTGGGGCGCGCACACCAAAAAGCTACGCGGCTGCTCTTTGGCGATCTGGACATGCAGAAACTAAAATACCCGCGGATCGTGTCGGGCATCCTGGAATGGCTGGTCTATCTGCATCCCCAACCCGGGGCGCCCGATCTGCTGCTCGATGCGCTCGAAACGAGCCTGGCGCTAGTGCCAGCCAGCGCCCTGCGCCAGTTAGCCGACCCGGCCAACGCGCCCGATTCCAGCGCCCCCGATTCCGGTTTTCCCATCCTGCCTGGCGAAAGTCCGCTCGCGCTCGTCGAGCAACTGGTTGGGGAGGACGGGACCGATTTCCAGGACCTATTCGCCACGGTCCTGACCGGGCAATCGGATCAGGGTCGTGCCTGGTGGAGAAACCAGGTCTGGCTCGGCTGGCTGGACCTCGCCCGCTGGCAGCGGGCGCTCTGCCCCGGCAGTTGGATGGGCAGCGACCATGTGCGCCTCTGGCGGTTGCTGCGCTGGCTGGATGAGCAAATTCCCAGCGTCCCGCGCTGGCGGCCCACCTGGGCGGAGATCTGGGCCGCTTTCGGCGCCGGGGGCGCCACGGAGGCCGATCTCCTGGACTATCTGCTCGGGTCGCGCGGCAAAGCGGGTCGGGACCGCAGCTTCCACGACCTCGGCCGCCTCACGGGGCGCAAGCTCCCGCCGGGGGAAGCTGATCCGCGGCTCCAGGCCCTGGTCGCGCGCTGCCGGCGGCGGATCGTGACGCTGGAGTTGCGCCGGGGCGACTTGCCCACGGCCACCTCGGCCCCGGCCCTGGCCTTACGCTATGCCGGCGGTGTCAGCGCGCTCGTGCGCTTGCTCCAGGCGCTGGGCGCGGTGCCGCTCGTGCGCGGACATATTTATCATGACCTGGGCAAGCCCGCCGTGTTCAGCCACCTGATCCGCAGCACCTTCCCGAGCGCGGCGGATACACCGCAGGTCTTCGCGATGGCCGTGGCCGGGGCCGGCATCCCGCAGCCGCGGTTGATCGAGCTGGCGCTCTACGCCCCGCAATGGGCCGGCTATGTGGAGCACGCGCTCGGCTGGCCAGCGTTGGCCGACGCTGTCTGGTGGATCCATGCCCACACCAAAGACCGCCACTGGGCCGTGGACCAGGAGATCCGCGACACCTGGACCGCCCAGGCCGCCGAGCGCACCTCGCTGACCGCCCAGCAGTTGTCGGATGGGGCCGTCGACGTCGCCTGGTTCCACCGCGTCCTGGCCGCCCTGGGCGCCGAACGCTGGGCGGCGATCAGCGCGGCGGCGAAGTACGCGGCCGGCGGGCTGGGGCACACCCGCGCCCAGCTCTTCGCCGCCGCGCTCGAAGGCCGGATCACCCCGGCCGAGCTCATTGGGCGCATCCAGGCCAAGCGCCATGGTGACTCGGTGCGCGCCCTCGGCCTGCTGCCGCTGGTGATCGCCGCCCCGGAGGCCGAGGTGCAGGAGCGTTACCAGATCATCGGGGAGTTTGTGCGCACGAGTCGCAAATTCGGGCCGGGCCGCCAGGCCAATGAGAAGCTGGCCGCGACCATCGGCCTGGAAAACCTGGCCCGCACGGCCGGCTATGCCGACCCGTTGCGGCTCACCTGGGCGATGGAGGCGCGCAGCCTGGCCGATTTCGCCGCCGGCCCGCAGGTGGTCACGGCCGGCGCCTGCGTGGTCAGCCTGGCGATCGGCGACGACGGCACCCCGCTGCTGACGATCCACAAGGGCGGGAAACGCCTGAAAGCGATCCCGGCCGCGGCCCGCAAAGACCCGGACGTGATCGCCTTGCGCGCCCGCCAGCGCGAGATCCGCCGGCAAGGGGCACGGATGCGGGCGGCGTTGGAGGCCGCGATGTGCCGGGGCGACAGTTTCCAGGGCCGCGAGCTACAGGCCCTTTGTGCCCACCCCGTGCTCGCTCCCCTGCTGGCGCGTCTGGTCTTCAGCGGCCCGGCCGGGGCCGGTTACCCCGTGGCGGGCGGGCAGGCCCTGGAGTCGCACGACGGCGGGCAGCTGCCCGTCGCCGCCGACGATCTCCTGCGCATCGCCCACCCCCACGATCTGCTGGCCGGCGGGGCCTGGTCCCTCTGGCAGCGTGAGTGCTTTGCCCGCGAACGGATCCAGCCGTTCAAGCAGATCTTCCGCGAGCTCTATCTGCTCACGCCGGCGGAAACCACGGACGGGACGATCTCGCGTCGCTATGCCGGGCACCAGGTCCAGCCCCGGCAGGCCACGGCGCTGCTCGGCGCGCGGGGCTGGATCAGCGACCCGGAGGAGGGGGTGCGGCGCACCTTCCACGATGCGGGGCTCACGGTGCAGCTCACGTTCCTCTATGGCTTTGGCACCCCCGCCGAGGTCGAGGGCCTGACCCTCGACGGGGTCCAGTTCACCCGCCGGGGCGAGTGGCGCCCGCTCCCGCTGGCCGAGGTGCCGCCGCGCATCTTCAGCGAGGTCATGCGCGACCTGGATCTCGTGGTCAGCGTGGCGCACCGCGGCGGGATCGATCCCGAGGCGACGGCCTCGACGGTGGAGATGCGGGCCGGGCTCGTCCGCGAAAGCTGCGCCCTCCTGGGCCTCGGCAATGTCCGGGTGCAGGGCAGCCACGCCCTGGTCGCCGGCCGGCTCGGCGGCTACTCCGTCCACCTGGGCAGTGCCCAGGTCCACCGCCAGCCGGGCGGGGCGCTCTGTATCGTGCCGGTCCACAGCCAGCACCGCGGCCGGCTGTTCCTGCCCTTTGCCGACGACGACCCGCGCACCGCCGAGGTGCTGTCCAAGGTCCTGTTACTGGCCCGCGATACCGAGATCAAAGACCCGACGATCCTGGAGCAACTGCTGGCGGCGTGAATTCTAGAGAGGAGGGCGCCCGGCTGGGGATCAGGCGTCGTTGCCGCCCAGCCGGGTCTTGGCGCCGAGCTGGGCCAGGAAGCGATCGACCAGCGGAACCATCTTCTTGGGCGTCTCGTCCACGGTGAGCGCCCATAGTTTATCGGCGTGGGGGACGTCGGGGTGGCGCTCCAGGTCCAGCAGGGCGCAGGCAATCTCATAGGCGTCTTGTTCCTGCGGGCTAAGGACCACGGCCCCCCCTTCTTGCAAAAGCGCACCCACTTTCGGGACGCTCCACAGGTAGAAGGGGGTGCCATCTTTCAGCGGCGTGAGCTGGCAGAACCCACCATCGATCGCGTGGGCGGTCGGTTGGCGATCTCCCCCGCGCAAGCCGAGCGCGTCTAGCTTGCGCCCGATGGCGATGGCGCTCATGCCGAACCGTTGACCGAGCCGGGTCTGGTTCATCCAGAGGTCGCGGAAACGCGGCTGTTTCGACATCGAGGATACTCCTTTATATCGGACCAGTGGGCTTCCACCCCACCGCCCATCCTGGGGTCCACTCGGTACCAGACGCCGCGGGGGCTAGTGCAGGTTCCGGCGACCGGTTGGGGTTCGGTACCGAGGAGTGAGCACCCCCAGGTGCGAACGGCGGGGCGCGACCCGTTCGCACCTGGGGGTGCTCACTCCTCATTCCCCAATAGCTGGCTTGATCCGGCACTAGGGCGGGGCGGGCACGGTCGGGGCGCCGGGGACGAGGGCGAAGGCCTCCCGGTCGCTCAAGGTGAGGCGCAGGTGCCCGACGGGGTTGCCGGTATAGGCCACCAGGATCGTGCCCGGCGGGGAATCGAACCACGGCGGCCACCCGGGTTGGCCGCCCGCATAGCGGCCCGCCAGCAGGCGGCTGGTATAGACCTCGACCACGACCGGCGCCTCCTGGGCCGACCAGGCGAGGCGCGCATCCGCCGGGAGCCAGCTGGCCGCCAGGGCGCGGGCCTGCGCCAGGGTCGGCGCGGGAGTGCGGAACGGGGCGCTCCAGTCGATACTTTGGACCGGGGCGTTCGCCAGATCCGCGCCGTCCGGCAGCCAGAACTGTACGAAAAGCGAGTGGTCCGCAGTCGTCCAGACGGAGACGCCCGAGTGCCGGCCGCCCGGGTGCCCACGGGTCCAATCGGTATAGGCCAGGCCCAGGCCGCCGGAGGGGAAAGGCGGGACCGCGGTCGGCGTGGCTGTAGGCAGCAGAGGGGTCGGGGTGGGCGGCACCCACGAGGTCAGGTCGAAGCGGGCCAGGACCGATCCGGAATCCCGCGCGGACAGCATGAGCTCAGCCGGCGGTACGGAGCCGTCGGCGCGGAAGAGCAGCAGCAGGTGCGCCGGCGTCCCGGGGGTGAGTGCGTCGCCCGGGCGCACGCGGTCGGCCGCCGCAGCGAAGCGGTCCCAGAGCGCCGTCCGGTAGGTGGCGAGCAGATCGTCGTAGCCCCGCTGATCGCGCACCCGCCAGTCCAGGTCCGACCAGGGGCGGGCATCCGCCGCCGGGAGGACATCCAGGCCGATCAACAGCCAGTCGCCATTCTCGACGCCCGGGCGCCAGGCGAGATCGCGCACGGTGAGGTCCAGGCCCGCCGCATGCCCCGTCTCGCCGATCCCCAGCAGGGCCGTGGGCGACGGGAGCACCACCGGCAAGGGGCGACGCGGCGCCAGCGCAACCGGGCCGGCGGTGGGCATGCGCGGGGTGATCTCGGCCGCCACGACGGTGGCGTTGATGGCCACGGCGACCTCGCGCATCGTGCCCAGGCTGGAGGTCACGGCCGCCCCGGCCAGGGTACAGGCCAGGCAGGCGAGCAGCAGCCCGCCGCCGAGGATCGCGCCCAGGAGCCCCCAGGGCACCGATCCCCGGCTGGGGGGCGGGCCCGAAGCCCACTGCGGGTTGCCACCAGAGTTGATCATACTACTCAAAAATGTGCCTGCGGCACCTCTACGCGCTCAAAACTCAAAACTCAAAAATGTGCCTGCGGCACCGCTGCGCGAGCAAAACTCAAAACTCAAAACTCAAAACTCAAAACTCCAAGCGCTCAATCCAACAGGTGGTCGATGCGGTTCTTGGCGATCGCCTGCTCGGCGGCGGCGCCGAGGGCGCGGATGGCGCCGAGCAGGGCGGCGAAGCGCTCGTCGTGGGTCAAGCCCTGCACATAGCGGGCATAGATTTGTTGGGCGATGACGGCGATCTTAAAGAGGCCGTAGACGTAGTAAAAGACCACATGGGCGACGTCGCGGCCACTGCCCTGCGCGTAGCGCTGCACCAGCGCGGGCCGGTCGAGGTTGCCGGGCAGCGTGGTCAGGCCGAAGCGCATCGCCTGCAACTCGGGGGGATCGGCCGGGTCGACCCAGTACCCCAGCGTGGTGCCCAGGTCCATCAGCGGATCGCCGATCGTCGCCATTTCCCAATCGAGGACGGCCCGGATCTGCGCGAGGTCGTCCGGGGCCAGGACGAGGTTATCGTATTTGTAGTCGTTGTGGATCAGGGTGGCGCTGGCCTCGGGGGGGATATGTGCGGCGAGCCAGCCGGCGGCCCGCTCGATGGGGGGGATGTCGTCGGTGCGCGCCTTCTGGTAGCGCCGGGCCCAGCCCTCCACCTGCCGCGCGGCATAGCCGGCCGGGTGGCTGCCCTCGCCCAGGCCCGCCGCCGCGTAATCCACCGCATGAATCGCGACCAGGTTGTCGACACATGCCGCGGCCAGCCGGCCCATGACGGCCGGCCCGAGGTCCAGGCCGGCGGGCGGCCGGGCACGCAGGATGACGCCGGGCACGCGCTCCATCACGTAAAACGGCGCGCCGATCACCGCCGCGTCCGCGCAATAAGCCAGCGGGCGCGGCACCCGCGGGTAGACGGGGCAGAGCCCGGCCAGGATACGATATTCGCGGGCCATGTCGTGCGCCGAGCCCGCGGCGACGCCGAACGGCGGCCGGCGCAGCACCAGGTCGTGGTCGCCCAGGCGCAAGAGATAGGTCAGGTTGGAGTACCCCTGCGGGAACTGGGCTACGGTGAGCGGCCCCGTCAGCTCGGGGAGCGCGGTCGCCAGGTAGACCGCCAGCCCCGCGACGTCGAGCTCTTCGCCGGCGCGGACGGCGCGGGGTTGGTCGAGGAAAGTGGCGGGCGGTGCCGGTTCCGGCGGGCCGGGCACCGCATTAGCCTTTGCGGCTGAGCTTGCGGGCCACCCACATCAGCGGGTCGAAGTAGACATCGGCCACGCGCTCTTTGAGGGGGATGATGCCGTTGTCGGTAATATGAATATGCTCGGGGCAGACCTCGGTACAGCACTTGGTGATGTTGCAAACGCCGACGCCCGCCTCTTCCCGGATCATCTGGCGGCGATCCAGGCCGTCATAGGGGTGCATATCCAGGTTGGCCAGCTTGATGATCTGGCGGGGCCCGTAGAAGCTATCTTTGCGGTTGTGATCGCGCAGGATGTGGCAGACATCCTGGCAGAGGAAGCACTCGATGCACTTGCGGAACTCCTGGATGCGGTCGACGTCGATCTGCTGCATGACGAGCGGGCGGGGGGCGTCGGCGCGGGGGGTAAAGGGCGGGATCTTGGCCGAGACGCGGAAATTCCACGAGACATCGGTCACCAGGTCCTTGATCAGCGGAAAGGTCTTGAGCGGATGGACGACGATCGGCGCCCCGCCCACCGCGAAGTCGCGCACGCGGGCCTTACAGAGCAAACGGGGCTTGCCGTTGATCTCGGCGCTGCACGAGCCGCACTTGCCGGCCTTGCAGTTCCAGCGGCAGGAGAGCGTGCTGTCCTGGTTGGCCTGGATCTGGTGGATGGCGTCCAGCACCACCATGCCGGGGAACGTCGGCACCTGGTACTCCCGCTCCTCGCCGCCGCTGGCGTCGCCGCGGAAAACCCGTAGAGTCACAGTGTCCATGCATGAGGCCTCGTTTGATCATCACCCATCACTTTTTCTCCTCAAACAACGCGGCCAGCTCGGCCGGCATCGTCGGCACCGGGCGGGTCGTGATCTGCACCGCATCGCCGTCCTTGACGGCCACCAGGTTCTTGTGGGCCCACTCGGGGTCCGGGTTGGGATAGTCCGTCCGCCATTGCGCGCCCCGGCTTTCGCGGCGCTCCAGGGCACAGCGCACGATAATCTCCGAGATCTTGAGCATGTTGCGGACGTCGCGGGCGGTGTGCCAGCCGGGGTTGTACAGGCGGGTGCCCTCGACATGCAAGTTGCGGGCGCGCTCCTGCAGGGCCATGACCTGCGCCAGGCACTTGCCGAGGCCCTCGGCGGTGCGGGCAATCATCGCGCCCTCCTGCATCGCCGCCTGCAGCTCCTGGCTGAGCAAATAGGGATTCTCGGTGCCGGGCGACTCAAACGGGGCCAGCAGCGCGGCCGCTTCCTCGCGCATCTGCGATTCGTCCAGCTCGGCGGGCGACGCGGCCCGGGCATACTGGGTCGCCCCCTCCCCGGCCCGCTTGCCGAAGACCAGCAGATCACAGAGCGCATTGCCGCCTAGGCGGTTCGCGCCATGCACGCCGCAGGCCACCTCGCCGGCCGCGAAGAGGCCGGGCACGTTCGTCGCGCAGGTCTCCGCATCGGCCCGCACGCCGCCCATGGTATAGTGGATGGTGGGGTAAATTTCCATCGGCTGGGTCGTAATGTCGATGTCGCCGAGGGCGTGGAACTGTTCGTACATGCTCGGCAGCTTGCGCTTGATAAAGTCGGCGCCCCGGTGTGTGACATCGAGATAGACCCCGCCGTGCTCGGTGCCGTTCCCGGCCAGCACCTCGCGATAAATGGCCCGGGCCACTACGTCCCGGGGCAGCAATTCGGGCGGCGGCCGGTTGTTGGCCTTGTCGTCCAGCCAGCGGGCCGCTTCCTCTTCGGTCTCCGCGTGCCGGCCCTGGTAGCCGGCCGGCATGTACTTGGGGTCGAACATAAAGCGCTCGCCCTTGCCGTTGCGCAAGATACCGCCTTCGCCGCGCACACCCTCGGTCACCAGCAGGCCGCGCACCCCGGGCGGCCAGACCATGCCGGTCGGGTGGAACTGGACCATTTCCATATTCATCAGCTCGGCGCCCACGTCATAAGCCAGCACGGCGCCGTCGCCGGTCGACTCCCAGGAGTTGGAGGTGACCTTGTACATGCGGCCCCAGCCGCCGGTGGCCAGGATCACCGCTTTGGCCTTGATGGCGATGAAGCGCCCGGTCTCGCGGTAGTAGCCAAAGGCGCCCACTACGCGGCCGTCGTTGATCAGCAGACGGGCGATGGTCACTTCCATGTAGCAGGTCATGCCGACCGCGACCGCGCGATCCTGGAGTGTGCGGATCAGTTCCAGGCCGGTCCGATCGCCGACGTGGTTCAGGCGCCGATAGGTATGGCCGCCAAACGGCCGCTGCATGATCAGGCCGTCGGGGGTGCGGTCGAACACGGCGCCCCACTGCTCCAACTCCAAGACCCGCTCGGGCGCCTCCCGGGCCAGCAACTCGACGGCCCGCCAGTCGTTGATAAACTGGCCGCCCTTCATCGTGTCCTGGAAATGGACCTGCCAGGAGTCTTTCTTGTCCAGGTTGGCCAGCGCGCCGGCAATGCCGCCCTCGGCCATGACCGTGTGGGCCTTGCCCAGCAGCGACTTGCAGACCACCCCGACGTTCAGCCCAGCCGTCCCGGCGGCGATGACGGCCCGCAGCCCCGCGCCGCCCGCCCCGATCACCAGAATATCATGCTCGACAGTATCAAAACTCTCCATAGGTCTCCAACTAGGTCTCCAACCAGATTTCCAACCAGGGCTTCAACTAAGGTCGCGATCAGTTTAGAAAAAGCGCAGGTCGTGGATCGCGCCCGAGGCCACCAGCCGCACATATAAGTCGGTCACGGCGACAAACACGAGGCTGCACCAGGCGAAGAGCCCATGGCGCTCGTTCAACATACTCACCCGCTGCCAGATCCCGTGGCGCGTCCGGTTGCGCAGGGTACAGGAATAACAATTCACCCGCCCGCCGATGAGGTGGCGAAACGAGTGGCAGGAGAAGGTATAGAGCGCCAGCAGCACGATGTTGGCCAGGAAGATCAGCGAGCCCAGGCCGATGCCGAACCGGCCGTCGAAGATGAAAGCCTTGATCGCATCCCAGCCGAGAATAAAGATGAAGACTATGGCCGCGTAGAGGGCAAAGCGATGTAAATTTTGCAGCAGGAAGGGAAACTGGCGCTCACCAGTATAGTGCTTGCGGGCGGCCAGCTCCGGCACGGCGCAGGCGGGCGGGTCCCAGAAGAAGGCCCGGTAGTAGGCCAGCCGGTAATAATAGCAGGTCAGCCGAAAGCTGAGGGGGAAGACCAGGATGTAGAGGGCGGGGGAGATATTCCACCCGGCGATGCTCCAGTTAAAGGCCAGCAACGGCGAATAGAAAGGGGAAAGATAGGGGCCGACCTCGTAGTACTGGTTATCGAAGGCCCGCCAGGTCGCGTAGAGCACGAAAGAACCCAGGACCGCCACGGTAATCAGCGGCC
>DATGEF010000520.1:0-5797 GCA_035310405.1 Chloroflexia bacterium
CAGCGCGCCGCCCAGACCTTCACCGCCGTCCAGGTGTTCGTCGAGGCGCTGCGCGCCCTGGATGCCCAAACCCCGCTCCGTGGGCTGCCCCTGGCCGACCAGCGTATCGCCCTCAACCGGCAGCTCCTGGCCGGCCACTACGACACGCCCCTGGGGCCGATCTCCTTCGACCAGGATGGCGAAGTCCAGCAAAGCCAGTCTACGTCGCGCAACTCAAGATGGCGGCGGACGGGAAGAGTGGCACCTTTGTCTACCTGGCCCCCTGAAGGGACGCATGAGCTATGAGACAGCTATTCCACCCGGCCATCCGGCTGATGAACCGCTTGCCGTACCCGCAGAAGTTCGCGCTCATCAGCCTGCTCTTCGCGCTGCCGCTGGGATTGGTGCTCTGGCTGTTCTTCGGCGAAATCACCTCCCAGGTCGCGTTTGCGCGCAAAGAACTCGCCGGCACCACCTATCTGCGCCCCTTGCGCCACCTCTTCGCGGACGCCCTCACCGGGCTGCTGCCGGCCGGCGCCGACGCCGGCGCCCCGGCGGGCCTGTTGCCCCACGCGGCGACCATCGACGCCGATTTTGCGGCCCTCGACCCCGTCGATCAGCAAGTCGGCGGCCTGCTGGGGACCACGGCGACGTTGACCACCCTGCAAGCAAGCTGGCGCGATTTGCAGCGCCCCGATCTGGCCGCCGCCGTCCGCCAGGACCGGGAAATCCAGTTTGTGGCCGATATTCGCGGGCTGCTGGCCCAGGTCGGCGACAGCTCGAATCTGGTCCTCGACTCGGCGTTGGATAGCTCGTATGTGACAGATGCCGTCCTGCTCAAGCTGCCCACCGGCGAGAACCTGCTGGCCCAGGTCGCCGCGCTGGGCGGCCAGGGCGTGGCCCGGCAGTCCTTGAGCGTGGAGGAGCGGGCGCAACTCAACGTCCTGGCCGGGCTGTTACGGGCCAACAGCACCGACCTGCAACATGACATGACGGTCGCCGGGCAGAACAACCCCAGCCGCAATCTACAACCGGCGCTGGGCGCCCCGTTGCAAGAATCCCTGGCCGCCACCAACGTGCTGCTGGGCATGGTGCAGGGCGAACTGCTGAATGCCCAGACGATCACCGTGCCGCCCGGCGCCTACCAGACCGCGGTGGCCCGCGCGCTCCAGGCCAGTTTCCATTTGTGGGATCAGGCGGTCGAGGAACTGGACCGTATCCTGCAAGAGCGCATCGCGGGCGCGGTGCAGCGCGAGTACCTGGTGGGCCTCGTGACCCTGGCGATCCTGCTGCTCGTCACCTACCTCTGGGTGGGGTTCTACCGGGCCGTGCGGGGCACGGTGGCCGCGCTGGATGCCGCCTCGCAGCGCATGATCGGCGGCGCGCTGGCCGAGCCGGTCAGGCTCGACAACCGGGATGAACTCGGCCAGGTGGTCATGTCCTTTAATAACATTGCCCTGCGGCTGCGGGCCGAGTGGACCCAGGCGCGGGAGGAAAGCGCGCGCGCGACGGCCGCCGAAGAAAAACTGTACCACGCCAAGCAGGCCGCCGAAGCCGCCAACCAGGCCAAGAGCCTCTTCCTGGCGAACATGAGCCACGAGTTGCGCACGCCGCTGAACGCCGTCATCGGCTACAGCGACCTGCTGCTGTTTGATGCCCGAGCGCAGGGGCAGGCCGCCCAGATCCCCGACCTGGAAAAGATCCAGGTGGCGGGCAAACATCTGCTGGCGCTGATCAACGATATTCTCGACCTCTCGAAAATCGAAGCCGGGAAAATGACCTTCGACCTGGAGAGCGTCGCCATCCCCCTCCTGCTGGATAACCTCGCCACGACGGTACAGCCATTGATCGCCAAGAACGGCAATACCTTGCGGGTGGTGTGCCCGCCCGACGCCGGCGCGATAAGCGCCGACGTGACGAAGCTGCGCCAGGTGCTGCTCAACCTGCTCTCGAATGCCGCCAAGTTCACCACGGCGGGCACGATCACCCTGCGCGCGCGCCGGGAGGCGACCGCCGCGGGCGAGGAGGTGTACTTTGACGTGGCCGACACGGGCATCGGCCTCAGCGCCGAGCAGCAGAGGCACCTGTTCGCGGACTTCAACCAGGCCGACCCCTCGACCACGCGCAAGTACGGGGGCACCGGCCTGGGCCTGGCGCTCAGTCGCCGGCTCTGCCGCCTCATGGGCGGCGATATCACCGTGACCAGCACGCCGGGGCAGGGGTCCACCTTCACCGTCCAGCTCCCCGCCGCGCCCCGCCCCGGCGCCAGCCCAGAGGCCCCCGCGCGGCAGGCGGCGGCCGCGGCCGAACCCGCGCCGGACGCCCCCGGCGCGCCGCCCGCGATCCTGGGCACGGTGCTGATCATTGACGACGACCCCGGCGCGCAGGAGGTGTTGCGGCGCTACCTGGCCCCGGAAGGGCTGCGCATCGTCACGGCGGAGGATGGCCCGACGGGGCTGCGCCTGGCGCGTGAATGCCGCCCCGACGTGATCCTGCTGGACGTGCTGCTGCCGGGCATGGATGGATGGGCGGTGCTGGGCGCGTTGAAAAGCGACCCGGCATTGGCGCCCATCCCGGTGCTCATCGTGACCATCGTGGATGACAGCGGCCAGGGCTTCGCCCTGGGGGCGGCGGCGTATCTCTTGAAGCCGGTGGACCGCACGCAGTTGCTCGCCCTGGTGCGCCAGTACGAGCCGCCCCCGCCCGGCGCGGCGCCGGGGCGGGTGGGAGAGCAGTGACACCGCCCCCTTCTAAAGAAGGGGGCGGTGTCACCGATAAACAGCGAGTTCGGGTCCCCGGCTCCATCAGGCGCGGCCGGGATGCGAGGGATCGGGATGGACCACGGTATCGAGATGCTGGCGGCCTAACACCAGGCGGGCGAAATGCAGCAGGCTGGTGATCCGCCGGACCATACTGGCCTGTGCCTCCGGGTCGGCGGCCAGAGCGGGGGGAATGGTTTGCAGGGCCACGTCCTGAACGATGGCCGCAGCGGTCAGCAGGCCGTTAATGGTGTAGCCCTGATTCATCCGCGTGCGCCCGATGCGCTCCACGTAGTTGGTGAAGTGGGACGGCTCGTGGGTCGCCAGGCTTTTGATCAAAGCATCTACAATTGCGGCGTAGCGCTCGGTGACGATCTCTAGCGGCACATTTTGATAATCGGGAATCTCGGTATGCACCCGCGTGGAGATCTGGGAGATGAGGGTGGGGCGCAGGGCCTCAAGCAAGGCAGGCAGGGGATCGCCTGGCATAGGAAACCTCCTCGGATATCTCAAAACCACACGACACCACGAGTAGGACACTGCCGAGCAAGAACGGTTTGCGTAAGCTGGCGATTCTAGTGTATCATCGTTGTCAATAGCCGATCCGGGGCGGCTCTGTTAAATAACGGATGCAACATTTTGGACGAGGCCGGCTCAATTTGTACGATCTGCTGAGTAGCTTGCCGCCCACCGCGCAGCATGTGCTCGCGGTGCGCTGCGGCGCAGACCTCAGCACCCATGAGATCGCCTAGATCCTGGGCAAAAGTGGGGGGCCGGGCGGGTCTGACCGCCCTACAGCAGGACCTACGCCAGCGCGACGACGAGTGGCGGCCCGTTCGCCGCTGGTTGGATCAACTCATGCGCTGGAAAATTCCGTTAGTCGCGGGCACCGGATTCTACCACGCGTTTACGCAGGATGCGTCCCCCTGGCGACTGTCGCCTGACGCGTTGCCGCTCCTGCTGGAGCAGTTGCAAGCCTTTCCGAGTCCGGCGGATGTCCCCGCCTTTTTGGCGGTCGCGGCGGAATGGGCGGCGGTGCTCCCACCCCCGGTGCCGCCGGCGGCACCGGGGGTCCCGTCATGCCGCGCCGATTCAGACCCGCTATCGCCCCTGGCACCCGGGCCAGGGCTACAGCGAAGCGACACGGGCCGCGCTCAAAGGCCGGATCGGGTTCCTGTTTCCGGCACCGTTGCACACCTTTTAGTGCTTCTGGGGCCAGCGTGGGAACATGTGTAACTCGCGGGAAACGCTACGCCCCCGATGCGGTGTCCGCCTTGGGCGACGTGGTGGTGATCGCGGACGAAAATCAGGGGTGTGTTTCTGGGGTCTGCGGATGGCGACCCTCTATGACCCAGATCTCCCGGTATATTGTGCGGGGCGGACGGACGATTTGGCAGCCATGATCGGGGAACTCAGCCATCCGCACCGCTCGGTGTTTCTCGACTGGCTGACTTATGGGCAGGCCTTTGCGGGCGGTGCGGCCTAGGGGGCTCCGGGCACCGGGAGCCAGGAGCGGTTTACGGGGACACGCTGCGCCAGCACTGGCGCGTGATCGCGCTGCCCGATGCGCCGATGGGGTTCTGGCCGGACACGGAAATGCCGGATGAAATCTTTATTCGCGCCGGTCAAGCGATGGGGATGGGGGTCGCCGGGCGGGCACCCGAAGATCTGGCGGAGATCCCGCGCCTTCTGGGCAGCACCTGGCGAAAGACTGGGTAAAAAGGTTGGCGCGACTAGCGCCGAGTCCGCGGCGGTGGCGTTCTACACAGCGGGAACTACCCCCGTCCGAGTTGGGAGGGTGTGCGTTATGGACCAAGAGACTGCGCAAAACAACCGGTCTGTCCGAGACTATCTTGCGTCCCTGGCTGATGAACAACTCGTAAAAGATAGCCAGGTGCTGATCGCCATGATGCAGCGAATCAGCGGGCAGGAGCCAAAGTTATGGAATGCCGGTACGATTGGATTTGATACCTACCATTATAAATACGACAGCGGGCGCGAAGGCACGGGTCATGTTAATAGACCTTTCTGCTTAGCGGCCTTTATCACATAACATGTGAAGGGCAGCGGGAAATTATGCTGAATCGGCTCACCCGCAGCTTTCGTGCTAACGCGCACCGAAGCGGGTTTTTGCCGTCCGTCCCGTGCCGGGCGGATCGGTCTAATGGGGCCAATCGGCCAGCAGAGCACGCAAGCTGCGGGTGAACCCTGAATCGGCACTACTACTTTATATAGTGCGCGGCGTGATTGCGCTGTGCCGGGCTATAGCGTATACTCGCCACATCTGGCCGCGCCGATCGCTGTTCACCCGCTGGAGGGATCTATGTCCGAACTTGTCCACACTGCCGATCACGTACTTACCGGCAAAGATCCCATCGTGCGCCAGACCTACGACGGCTTGCTCCTAGCGGTGGCTTCTTGCGGTCCCTTCACGGCGGATGCCAAAAAAACCTCGATCCATCTGGTGCGGGCGAGTGGGTTTGCCGGAGTGCATCCCCGCAAAAGCTATCTCACTCTCAATTTGCGCCTGGCGCGGGCCCTGGCCAGCCCCCGGATCGCCAAAACCGCACAGGTGTCGAAACACCGCTGGCACAATGAAATCCGCCTGGACACACCGGAGCAGATCGATGCCGAACTGCGCGGCTGGTTGCAGGAAGCCTACACCCTCGAATAACCCCACCGGCTCACACGGCCGCCCCGTAGCGGCGCTATCCACGCAAAGGAGAACCCGCATGGCTGATCCGCTGATTGTCGGAGCGATCCACCATGTACGCTTGACGGTGACGGATGTGGCCCGCTCCCAGGCGTTTTATACGCAGGTGCTGGGCGTTGCGGTGGCGCGGGCGATTCCCACGGGAGTGCTGCTGACGCAAGGCTCGTTCCTGCTGGGATTAGGCCCGGCCCCCGATCCCGCCGTCGCCCCGCCGCACGACCAGTTCAGCGAAAATCGGGTGGGCTTAGATCACCTGAGCTTCCAAGTCGCCGATTATGCGGCGTTGGCGGTGGCGCGCGACCGCTTCGCCGCGCAGGGCGTACCCCACGGGGAGATCAAGGATATC
>DATGEF010000521.1:0-2457 GCA_035310405.1 Chloroflexia bacterium
CCCGGGGCGAAGACGTCATCGTCAAGCCGGATGTACAGGGGGCGGCCACGATCAAGCGCCAGGCGCCCAATGCGGTCTTTATCTTTCTCGCGCCGCCGTCCTTTGCCGAACAGGCCGATCGGCTGCGGCGGCGCAAAACCGAAGACCCGGCGGCGCTGGCGCTCCGCTTACGCATTGCCGGCGAGGAGATGCGCGCTTTGCCCGAATTTGATTACGTGGTGGTCAACCATACGGGCCAACTGGATGCCACCGTCCGCCAGATCATCAGTATCCTGACGGCGGAAAAGTGCCGCGTGCATCCCCGGCAGATCACCCTCCAGGAGAGGACGGGCAACCATGGCCGCTAACAGTCCTGATGTGCAGAGCTTACTACGCCAATCGATGGAGGCCTTGACGCGGGGGGATAAGCCGACCGCCCGGGACTTGCTGACCAGCGTGCTCGAAATGGACGATCGCAACGAGCAAGCCTGGCTCTGGCTGAGTGGGGCCGTGGACTCGCCCGCCGAGCAACGGATCTGCCTGGAAAACGTGCTGACGATCAACCCGGGGAGCACGGCGGCCCGCCAGGGGCTGGCCTACCTGGACAAGATCGACGCCAGCACTCCGCCGGCCCCCGCCCCCGCGCCCGCCGCGCCGGAACCCCCGGCTCTCCCCAGCTGGGCCAGCCCCGACCCCGGCCCGGCCGCGGCGCTGGCCGCCCCACCGGCGGGGCCCGGCGCGGACGCGGGGCCGGCGGCCCCCTTACCGGCGTGGGCGGCGCCTGGTGAAGCCGCGCCGAGCGCGGCGCCGGCCTGGGGGGGCGCCCCGGCGGTGCCCCCCACCTGGGCGGCCCCGGCGGCCCCCCTGCCGCCGGCCTGGGGGGCACCCGCCGCGCTGGCCCCCGCGGCCGGGCCGGCCCCGGGATCGTGGGAGGCGGCGCCCGCCGGCGCGCCGGCCGCCGGGCCGGCGGGCGCCGCCGACCCCTGGGCGGCGCTGCGCGCCGAAGCCCTGCCAGCCGACCAGGCCGGCGCGCCGGCGCCAGCCTGGGGCGCCCTGCCGGCCGCCGCGGCCGGCGCGCCGGCGCCGGCCTGGGGCGCCCTACCGGCCGCGGCCGGCAGCCCCGGCCCGCCGGGCAATGGCACGCCGGCCCCGACGAGCGGCACCGGCTCCTGGATGGACGCCTACGGGGGCAGCACGGCCAATCCCCTGGCGACGGCGGCCGGGCCGCCACGAGGGGCGGGGGCCGGTCCGGCGCCCGCCGTGGACACCTTTGGCGGGGTCCAGCCCTTCGATTTCGAGGTGCCGGCGGCGACCCCGGGGGCGGATGCCCTGTGGGGCAATGTCGAAGCGGCCGTGCCCGGCCTCGCCGTGCCGAGCGCGCCGGATAACAGCCTGCCCAACTTGCCGCCCGACTCGCCCTGGGCCGGGGCCTTCACCGGGGGGTTGGGGGTGCCGGCGGTCGAATCGACCGAAGACCCCTTCCTGCATATCCGCCAGGCCGGGAACGATCCGGGACTCGGCTCGTCGCCGGCGCTGATTTCCCGGCCGCCGATCGGTGGCCGGGTGGTGGCCGTGCCGACTATCCCCTGCCCGAATTGCGGCGACATGGTGTCCGAGAATGCGCTGTCCTGCCCGCGCTGCAACTACCGCTTCTATGCGCCCTGCCCGAACTGCGGCGATTTTATCGATACCAGCGCGCCCAACGCGAAGGGCAAGGACGTCTGCCCGCACTGTGAGCAGCCCGTCGACAAGCTGGCCCTGGGCCAGGAGCCAGTCCGTGGTGCCCGCCGGTCGGCCGCCCCGGAGGCGAAAGCCGCCGCGCCCGCCAAAGAAACGGCGCGGGGCAAGAAGGCGCGCCGCGGCAAGGCCCCGCCGGTCGATCCGCGCATGCCGGCGGCCCTGCTGGACCAGCCGCCCGAGCCGGCGGTGAAGCAGCGAAGTGCCCTGAGCAGCCTGATCGCCCTGGTGGTGATCCTGGTGCTGATCGGCGCCGTGATTTTCTATGGCACGCATTTCTTGCCGGCGAACCTCACCCTGCCCCTGACGCCGGGGCCGTTGCTGACACCTTCTCCCTGACCTGGTGAACGACTATGCCTGAAAAGGCCCCGGATCGCCTCCTCCCGGCCGGCAACATCTCGCACAAGCTGCGGGTCCGCCAGCAGATCGCGGCGCTCTTGCAGGACCTGGTCCACACCGACGACCCCCTGGTGCGCGATCGCCGGCAGACCAGCCTGCTCGGGGCGGGCCACGATCTGCTGGTGATGGTCGGGCGCTGTCTCGACACCGCCGACCCGCAGGCCATCAGCCGGCTGGGCACCCTGGCGGCCGCCTACCCCGATCGGCCGGGCGTCGTGGCCTACTTGCGCCAGGAAGCGCTGAGCCCGCAGAACTCCGACCTCAAGCGGATGGCGACGATGGTCGTGCTGGAGCAGTTTCTCGACGAGGAGCTCGGCGACCACTTTTTCGCGACGCTGCGCG
>DATGEF010000522.1:0-14264 GCA_035310405.1 Chloroflexia bacterium
TATGGGCTGCCTCGCCAGCCGATCCACCTTTGGCAGCATAATCCGGCCCTAGATGCCCACGCGAACCCGCGCGGCTGCGGCGCGTTCTCCACCGCGATGGCCCTGTCGGTCTACGACCCGGCGCGCTACGGCCGCTATAGCGCGGCGCGCGCCCTGTTTGCGCAGATGGCCCAGGTGCCGGTCTTTGGCGGGACATTCGAGAACCAGAACGCCGTCGTCGCGGGCCAGGCCGGGTTTATGGCCCTTAACCGTGACCACGGGACGGTCGCCGAGCTGGTCGCCGCAGTGGACCTGGGCGCGCCGGTGATCCTACTGATCGCGCAGCGGTGCGTAGCACATCGACCCCAACTTTCTCGGCATCGGCCAGCACGATGTGCTGCTGGTGGGCTACCGCGCCGGGGCGGACGGCCAGGTGCGCGATCTCCTGATCGACAACCCCGCCCAGGCGGCGGCGACCCGCCCGGAGGCCCCGGCGGAACCGGGCAACCAGGTAATCCCGATCTCGGACCTCCCGGCCCGCTGGACCGGCATCTCTTCACCCCGATCTTCGCTTCGCCGGCCGTAGCGCGGGCCTGGCAGGCCCAGGTCGGGCGCTAGAGGAGGTATCTCCTGATGAACCAGGCTTTTTATACCTTCCTGCTTGCCTATTGGCAGTATAGCTGGTTGCGCTGGCTCCTCGTGCTGACGGGGTTGGCGATCCTGCTGCTCATCCTCTGGTAGCACGCGGGCGATCTCCACTTCCAACCGGGGAGCGGAGCGGCTAACGCGCGGCTGTAAAGACTACTCGTAGGAGGTGCTCATGATCATCGAGTTTCGTGGCTGGCGCTGCCGGGTGGCCCGGCTCCGCTACCCCAACGGGCGGATCGCGCTTCAATTGCTGACGGCCGACGAAGACGCGGCGCCGGTGGCGACGGCCACCGTGAATGTCCCCGAGGTTCCGCTGGCGGCGGATGAAGTGTTAATCAAGGACTATGCCGAGAACACGGGTATCCTCGCGGTACTGGTGCAGGTGGGGATCGTCGCGCCGACCGGGCGGGTCGTGCCGGTCGGGTTTGTCCAGGCCCCGGTCTGCCGGCTCCTGATCGATCTGCCGGTCGAATCCGGCCCTCATCCCGCGCCCGGCCAGGCGTAATCCCGCGCCCCCTAATTACACGCCCCTATCGTTCGACAGCCCCCGGATCTCGATCGCTCTCCTCAGCAGGGGAGGGGACGAATACCCCCGGCGGGCGGCGCTCGTCAAGCCCACCAGTCAGCGACCGTCGGGGCAACCTGACGGCCGGGGGAGTCCGCTCTCCCGGCCCGCGCTGACCAGCCTCAGTCCGCAAGGGCTACGTGCCCAGAGTCATGACACCCAGGGGTGCTTCACCAGCTCCTGGCTCTGTCGCTTGGTTTCATGAGCGCCGGGGCAAAGCGCGAAGGAGCCGGGCCCGACAAGCTCTCGGCACATTGGCGAGGTGAGCATTACCCCCGCGAGGGGAGGCCCGCCAGGGCACAGGAGTACAACTTATGAGCCATGTGTTTGTTCTTGATACGCATCACCAACCGCTCAACCCGGTGCATCCCGGCCGGGCGCGGGCGCTGCTCAAAGAAGGCAAAGCCGCAGTCTATCGCATCCACCCGTTCACGATCATCCTCAAGCAGGCGGTGCCTACGCCGACCCTGGAGCCGTTGCGGCTCAAACTCGATCCGGGCAGCCGTACCACCGGCATCGTGCTGCTGAACGATGTCACCGGAACGGTCCTCTGGGCGGCAGAACTGCACCATCGTGGTACACCGGTCAAAGCTGCCCTGGACCGGCGGCAGTGAACACCACGCGCTGGTTCCTCTACCAGGCGCTCCAGGCCAACGCGCTGCCCATCGAAACTGGCAGCGGGGGACTGACCAAATTCAATCGCACACAGCGCGGCTTGCCGAAGACGCACTGGTTGGACGCGGCGTGTGTAGGGAGGAGCACACCGAACCCGTTGCGCGTGACCGGAGTGCAACCACTGTCCATCTCACAACACGAGGAAGCAGCTGCTGCGCAGCCTTGATGTGTAACGCCCCGATCCCAGCGGGGCGCTACATATGCGGCGCTATGGTCTCTTTTCGGCACCGTTGCCCTCCAACCCAGAGATGTTAGCGGCAGAGGCGGCGCACTCGCCTGCTGCCCAACTCTGCCGCTAAGCCGGCGCGCACTCCTCCGCCGCTCCCCGCGCTGGCGGGGGATCGGTGGTGCTTAGAAGGGATACACGGTCGCGTCGTCCAGGCCGATGTAATCCACGACCTGGCCCGCCCGCAGCGTCCAGATGTGGACCAGCAGCGTCTCGTAGGGCTGGCCCGTTTGCCGCACCACGCCCTTCCAGTTGATGAGGACCACCACCTTGTCGCCCTGCGCGATCATCTCGTAGGGCTCGAAGCCCCGCACCTCGACCGCCTCATTGATCGCCTTGAGGAACGCGCCGATCTCGGCATGGCCCCGGCAGGGCTGCCCCCACTGGCCGGGGAAGTGCCCTTTGCCATAGGGATTGACCCAGGTGGCATCCGGGGCGATCTCGGCCAGCACCGCCGGCACGTCCCCCCGCCCAAACGCTTCGTAGAGCCGGCGAATCACCGCCATATTCTGTTCGACCGTTGCCGTTTCTGCGGTTTGCATCTTGCACCTCCGTTGGTAGATCCGTTGCCACTCCGCTCTTGCCCCAGCGCCGGCCGCCTGGCGCCGGAATCGGGTCTACCGGCGGCGCGGCCCTGGCCGCAAGAAGCATGAGCTAACTCTACCAGGAGACCACCCGCCGGGGATGGGCAGAAATGCGTAGATCCGGGCGCGGTGCTGCGTATTTTCCGGTTAAGGATGCGGTGCGCGCAAGCCGCGCTGCACGGCCCAGGTGGCGATCTGGGCGCGGGAGGTGAAGTTCAGTTTGGCGAGGATATTTTCGACGTGCTTGGCAACCGTGCGTTCGCTGAGGGTTAAGGCGGCGGCAATGGCCCGGTTTGATTTGCCGGCGGCGACGAGGGCGGCAATTTCGGCTTCTCTGGCCGTCAACCCGGCCAACGCCCGTTTCGCCACCCGCCGGGGGGAGGGATGATAATGCCGCTGGATCAGCGCCGTGGTGCGTTGCGCGAACGCCGCGCTCTGTTGGGGATCGCCTAGGCGCGCCGCGATCCCGCTGACGATCTCCTGGGCGCGGGCGAACGCCGCCTCCGCCCGGTCATGGTGCCGCTGCGCCTGATAACACCGGCCCAGACTGACCAGGATCCGCCAGCACCGGGGCAGCAGCCCCCCCCGCTGCGCCGCCTGCTCGGCGGCTACCAGGGTGGTTTCGGCGGCGGCTACCTGCCCCATCTGCCGCAGCGCGTCGCCCTGCAAATGCGCCAGACGCGGAATGGGGTCGCCGGCCGGGTTCGGCGGGCCAATGAGCCGTTCCAGGATGTCCAGCGCGGCTTCGGGCTGGTGCCGGGCGAGCGCCAGTTCCGCCTGCGCGCACCACACCAGGCGCTGGCTGGTGCTCTGCATCGGTAGGTCCGGGGTTAAGACCTGGGCCAGCACCTGTTCCGCCTGGTCAAACTCCTGGCCGGCGACATAGGTCGATGCCAGGTGGCCGGCGACCATCCGCAGTAAGAGTGGGGCGTGCAGTTCCTGGCCGAGCTGGAAAACGGCTTCATGGTACGTGCGCGCTTCGTCCCAGGCGAGCAGATCCCGATACAGGGCGCCGAGAACCAGTTGCGCCGCGCCGGCCCACTGGAGATGCTCAATTTCGCGCGCAATGGTCAGCCCCAGGTGGGTTAAACGCAAGGCCGGTTCATAGTCCCCGCGCGGCCCCAGGCCGAACCCGCAATAGATCGCCGCCGCGGCCTCACCGGCCCGCCAGCCGATCTTGCGGGCGGCGGCGAGGGCTTCGGCCCCTTCCGCCGCGCAGGTCTCCAAGCTCACCGGAGGGCAGGCGAAGGTATCGAGATTGTAGCTGGCGCCGCGCATAGCCATTACTGCCAGGCTGGCCGACAGGCCCGCCGGATCCTCAAGCTGTCGAAACAACCGGACGCCCCGCGCATAGTATTCGGTACCCGCGCCCATCTCGCCCAGGTAATAGCTGGTCAGGCCGAGTAAATCCAATGCTTCGGCCTGCCCGCGTAAATCGTGCAACTGCTCGGCGATGGCCAGTGCCTGGTGGTGGTAGGCCCGCCCCTGGTCGAGGTGATCAGCATGGAGATGCCAGTTGCCGACGCGATTGAGGGTTTGGGCCACGAGCGGGCGGGCCTCCACCGTGCGCGCCAGTTCCAGCGCCTGGGCAAAATACGCGCCCGCCTGCGCAAAATCCCGTTCGGTCCACAGCCAGCCCAGATCCGACCAGCCCTGCCAGGCCGCTGCTGGGTCGTGCGTCTCCTGCGCGACGGTGATCATCTGCATGTAGTCGGCCCGCGCGGCCTCAAAATTCCCCACCCGCTCGTGCATCTGGCCGCGAGCGCGCAACAGGGCCGGCGTGGGCGCCTGCCCGGCGCGTTCGAGTGCCGCCAGGGCCCCGCTGTAGTGCTCCAACGCGGCACTGGGCGCATATAATCGTTGCGCCCACTCGGCAGCCTGCCAGGAGTAGGTATAGGCTTTGTCCCATAGTTCAGCCTGATAATAGTGGTAAGCAATATCGCCCAGATAGGGCGCTTCGTGCTCATAGAGCTGTTCCAGGGCCGCCCCGATGGTGCGGTGCAAATTCCGCCGTTCGCGCAGCAACAGGTCGTTGTAGATGGCCTGTCGGGTCAGCGCGTGGCGAAAGGTGAACTGATCGGCGCTTGTTTCCATGACCAGTTGGGCGTCGCGCAATTCGCGCATGATCGGCAGGAGATCCCTTTCGGGCAGGCTGGCCAGGTGTTGCAGCAGCGCGAAATCAAACCGCCGCCCGGCCACGGCGGCCAGGGACAGGACCTCGCGCGCCGGGGCGGTCAGACGGCTTAGGCGCTGGCGCAGATTGAGCTGGATCGTGGTCGGGAGATGCCGCTCGAACAGCGGTTTGAAGCGCCATTGGTGATCCAGGAGGTACAGATCGCCGCCCACGACCAGCGATTTCAGGATCTCCTCCACGAAGAAAGGATTGCCGTCGCTCAGGCTGTGGATCAGTTCGCTAAACCGCTGCCGGGCGGTAAATGCCTCCGGGAAGATGGCCCCGACCATCGCGCCGACGCTGTCGACCGCCAGCCGCTGCAGGTGCAGTTCGGCGGCGAGACGCTCCCGGTTGAGTTGCACCAGGAATTGGGCCAGGCCGGGGCCGATCTCGTCAGCACGGTACGTCAGCACGAGCAGTATCCGCTGCTCCTTCACCCGGCGGGCAAAGGCGTGCAGAAACTCCAGGCTGGCATCGTCGCCCCAGTGGACATCTTCGATGATGATCAGCAGCCCGCTGGGCACCGCGAACCGGCCCAGGAGTTGGGCCAGGGCCTGGTGCAAATCCCGCTTGGCCTGCTCGCTATCCGCCACCGGGGCGGGAAGATCAGGGAAGGCACCGGCCAATTCCGGCAGCAGTTGCCTAAGCGGGGCGACCTCGGCGATGGCGGCGCTCCCGTCTGCCGGAGGCGCTGCCGCCAGATACGCGCGTAGCAGATCGGTAATGGGCGCATAAGGCACGGTCTGATCGGCTTCAAAGCAGGTGCCCTGGACGACGACCGGCGCGATGGGCGGCAGCGGGGCTTGCAGTTCCTGCACCAGGCGGGACTTACCGATGCCCGCCTCGCCGCTGATCAAAGCGACCTGGCCCTGGCCCATCTGCGCCAGATCGAGCAAGCGGCGGAGAGTTTGGACCGGCTGGTCGCGCCCGACCATGATCGGGCAGATAAGCGTGGGATCCGCCAGGTCGGTCATAGCAAGCTCCTTCCTATCGGGTGAACCCTGTTTCCGTCTTCATTATACCAACTGCGGGCGTGCTGTAGGTTAGATAGGCCCAGCCAGCACGATTCCGGTATAAGACTGCCGCTTACTTCAGCAGGAGAGGGAATACCCCCGGACGGGCGGCGCCGTCAAGCCGCACGGCTTGACCGCTTGCCCGTCGGAGGGTAGGAGAAAGGCAGATCGAACGAGTGGGATCAGCGAACGGCGCTGATCCTGGTGTTTCATGTACTCACTGAACAGGAGGTAACGACAATGGCTAATCGCACGCAGACCCAGCAGACCCCCGTCGCCAAGCCACAGGCGCAGCGGCAGCCCGCCCCCCAACCGCCGGCGCCGGCCCCGGTCGAGCGCACCGGCAGCGGCGAGCGCGGACTCAACAAGTGTCTGGTGCGCCGCTAAACGCGGGTGTGTATTGCTTCTACAGGAAGCTGGTACTGGAAGGAAAGTACCAGGGTCAACCACGCCACCTGGCGGGGAAACCCAAAGGGGAAAATCGCATCGTGGTAAAGCGGAGACTTGCCTAGTCGCGCTGGCAACGTGCTCCGCAAGACCCGTGTCCTATGGCTAAGGCTACACTGCTTGAACCCTAATCCTGACTCAGAGTATCGGTTCTCTCTGCGGAAAGCGACTGACAACCGCAGTCCCGGTCTACGCACGCTGTCAAGAGGCAGCAGCGATGGTAACCTTCCGACCGGGAGTGAGCACGCAAAGGGCGTGAATAAAGGGATGAGTGGGGGGCCTACGGGACGCTCGATACGTACACACTTGACGGATTGCGGGATGGCCTACGGCCCGCGAGGGCTACGGTCACGGAACTCCCATAGTAGTCAGCGGTGGGAAACCCATTGACGGTGGGCCGCAAGGCTCAAGCCCACTACAAGGCAAGCCGCAAGACTGGGCCGGAGGCGAAGGGGAGTAGGTAGCTCGACAACTAGAAAGTAGAGGTGCGCGTGATGCGTGAAGCCGACACCATTCTAGAAGTCATCCGCGAGCGCGGCAGGCAAGGCTTGCCCCTGGAACGGGTGTACCGCTTACTGTTCAATCAGGAACTCTACCTGCGGGCCTATGCGCGCTTGTATCGCAACAAGGGCGCCATGACCCCTGGTAGCACCCCGGAAACCGTGGACGGCATGACGCTGGGGAAAATCGCGGCGCTCATTGACGCCTTACGCCAGGAGCGATACCGCTGGACCCCGGTGCGACGGACGCAGATACCCAAAGCTAACGGCAAACTGCGCCCGCTCGGCCTACCGTCTTGGTCGGATAAGCTGCTTCAGGAAGTAATGCGCAGCCTGTTGGAAGCGTATTACGAACCGCAGTTTAGCAACCACTCGCACGGCTTCCGGCCCGGTCGGGGCTGCCATACGGCCCTAAACACCGTACAACAGACCTGGACGGGAACCCGGTGGTTCATCGAGGGGGACATCGCCCAGTATTATGACAACATCAACCATGAGGTGTTGCTCACAATCCTGAGCGAGAAAATCCACGATGGGCGGTTCCTGCGGCTCCTGCGGGAGCTACTGGAAGCAGGCTACTTGGAAGATTGGAAGTTCCATCACACCTACAGCGGAGTCCCGCAAGGGGGTGTGCTGAGTCCGCTCCTTTCCAATGTCTACCTGAACCAGTTTGACCAGTGGGTGGAAACAACACTCATTCCAGCGAACACACGGGGCACCCGGCAGAAAACCAACCCGGCTTATCAGCGGATAGGGGGCCAGCTACGGAGAATGCGCAAGAAGGGGCAAAAGGAGGGCGTGAAGGAGCTAATCAAACAGCGCCGTAAGCTCCCCACCAATGACCCGACAAACCCAGACTACCGGCGCTTGTTCTACACCCGCTATGCTGATGATTTTCTGCTGGGTTATGTTGGTACTCGTGCTGAAGCTGAAGAAATCAAGCGCCAAATCAAAGAGTGGCTGGCGGAACATCTCCACCTGACACTCGCTGAGGAGAAAACGCTGATCACCCACGCCACGACCCAGGCGGCGCGGTTCCTCAGCTACGACATTTCCACCCGGCACGCCGATGATTGGCTCGACAAACAAAAACGCCGTGCCTTGAACGGCTTAATCCGGTTGGCAGTACCAGCAAGCGTGGTCGAAGCGAAATGCCGCCGATATTGCAAGAAGGGCAAGGTTCACCACCGGCCCGAACTGCTGACGGAGAGTGACTACACGATAGTCATGAACTATCAGCAGCAATATCGGGGGATCGTGCAATACTATCAGTTGGCCCACAATGTCGCCTGGTTTAACAGGCTACATTGGTTCATGCAAGGCTCGTTAGCCAAAACCTTAGCGGCTAAACACAAATCAACGATGATGAAGCAACTAAGGCGGCTCAAAACCACGACGACAGACCCACACACGGGCACACGCCTGAAGTGTTTAGAAGTCCGAGTGGAGCGAGAAGGCAAAGCCCCACTGATTGCGCGGTTTGGAGGGATTTCGCTGGTACGCCGGCCCCAGGCAAGCGTCACCGACCAGTTACCCGTGGAACGGTACAGACGCACGGAACTGCTCCAACGGTTCTTGGCGGACGAATGCGAACTGTGTGGGTCACAGGAGAATGTGGAAGTGCATCACATTCGCAAACTCGCAGACCTGAACACGACGGGACGGAAGGAGAAACCACTGTGGGTACAACGCATGGTCGAACGCCAGCGCAAAACCCTGGTGGTCTGCCAGGAATGCCATGAGGCAATCCATGCCGGGAAACCAACCCGGCAGCGGGCAAGGAAATGAGCTACTGGAGAGCCGGGTGATGCGAAAGTGTCAAGCCCGGTTCGGAGGGGGGCCGACGGAAAAGGGGCGCAAGCCACCTCGCTGGCGGCCTACCCTACTTCATCGGGCGGCTGGGCAGCGATCCCGAGATGCGGATCACCCCGGCGGGGATCGCGGTGACGACGGTCAGCCTGGCGGTCAAGAGCTACCCGACGGCGCCGGCGCCGGACTGGATCAAGCTGCGGTTCTGGCGGGGGGCAGCCGAAACTGTGAACCAGTACGCGCGACGGGGCAGCAAGCTGCACGTCGAGGGCAAGCTGCGGGTGAGTAGCTTCGTCGGGCCGGATGGGGTGAAGCGCACCGTCTCCGTCATCGACGTGGACGAGTTCCTGTTCCTGGGCGATCCGGCCCCCCGGGCGAACGGGGCGGCGGCCGCCGGCGAGCTGGACGGGGCCGACCTGGCGGGCCTGGACGAGATCGTCTAGCCGCGGGTAATAGCTACCTGGGGGTCGGGCGAGTCGCTGCTCGCCCGGCTCCTCGGCTGCTGCCCATCGGCACGACGTATTCTGCCAGATAGGATTATGGCCCCTGTTGCGCCCCGTTCCCGGAGGTGCGGATGGCGCGGGCTCCGTGGCGAGGTGTCGGCCTACCGATCCCCAGCCGGGGCCCTCCGCAGGGTGCCGCTGGCCACCAGCAGCGGGGAGTTACACGGGAGGAAAAAGAACAGGAAACGGCGGGCAACGAGGACCGCTGCGCTATAGGCCAGGGTGGCGGCCGGGACGCGGGGTGGGATAGGGGAGTGCAGCGAGTTGCTGCCTGACGAGGGTCCGGGTTAATCCTGCGGCCAGGGCCAGCGGCGTTGGCGCGGCCGGCGGCGCGGCTGCCCCTGCTGGCGGATCGTGGCGACCTGGGCGGCGTGGGCCGGCGCCTCCGGCTGCCCGGTGGCCCGCTCCCAGTCGACCCGGACCTGCATCCGCGCGGCCGCCTCCTGAAATTGTCCCTGCTGCGCCAGCAGCAGCCCCAGGTCCCAACTGATCGCGGCCGCCGTGGCCTCGGCCGCGTGCGCCTGCGCGCAATGCAACGCTTGCTCATAATAGTCCTGGGCGGGCAGGAACTGACCCTGTTGGGCGCAAATCTGCCCCAAGCGGGCGAGGGCCATGGCCTCGCCTGTGGGGTTGCCCAGCGTCTGCATCAGCGCCAGCACCTGTTCATAGGTCGCTTGTGCGGCGGCGGCATCCCCCTGCCGCAAATAGACCTCGCCCAGGTTGCCCAGCGCCGCCCCTTCACTCAGCGGGTCGCGGTGCGCCCGCGCCAGGTCGCGCCATTCGTGCAGGCACCGCTGCGCCGCCGGCAAGTCGTCCATCGCGGTGTAGGCGGTGCCCAGGTGACCGAGCAACCGCCCGGCGGCGGCACCCTCGCCCAGGCGGTGGGCGGCCGCGATCGCCGCCTGGAGCAGAGGAATGTAGTTCGTGCGCGGCGCATACCGATGGTCGCCGAGCATGGCCGTCGCCTCGGCGTAGCGCACCACGAGGCGGTCGTTCGCGGCGCTGTCGGGCGGCTGCGCCCGGGCCCAGGCCCACCCGCTATCGATGTGCGCCCGCTCCTGGTCGAAGAGGACCAAGCCCGCGACCAGATCGCTGGCCGCCCGCGTGTCCGCCTCGTCAGCGACCGTCGCATAATAGGCGGCGTGCCGGGCGCGGGCGGCCGCCGTGGCGGGCGCATCCAGGTGCGCGGCCGCCCAGGCATGCACCAGGGGGTGGAGCTCATAGCGGTCGCGGCCGGGGTCATAGCCCAGCAGGGCGCGGCGCTGGAGGGTGTCGAGCAGGGCCGTGATCGCCGCCGGTTCCTGATCCGGCGGTCCCGCGAGGACCATCTGCGCCGCGACGGGCGGGAAGGGGGCGGGGAACACGCTGAGTTGGGCCAGCCCCTGCTGGACCGAGGCGGGGAGGGTGGCGTAACTGCGCGCCAACGCGGCCTGGATGGCCGCCGGGCCGTCGGCCGCGGCGGCTACCGCCCCCTGCGGAGCGGGGGCGGTAGCCGGCAGGGACGGGAAGGGGGCGGCCGGGTCGGGGGGCGACTCGGCCAGCAGCGCCGCGCCCACCCGCAGCGCCAGGGGCAGGCCCGCACAGCGGGCCACTAGGCCGGGCGCCGCGGCGTCCTGGGATGGGGAGAACTGCTGGACCAGGCGGACGGCGTCCGCGTCGGGCAAGGGGCCGAGATCGTGGGGCGTCGCTCCCGCGAGCGTGAGGCCGGGCCGCCCCGTTACCAGGAGCGCGCTGCCGGGCGGGGGGACCAGGGGCGTGACTTGTGCCGCGGTCGCTGCGTCCAGGGCCAGGATCAGGACCCGCTGGCCGGCCAGCAGCTGGTGGTAGAAGGCGACGAGCTCCGGCAGGGCCGTGGGGAGGGTCGCGCCGGGCGCGCAGGTCTGGATGACGGTCTGTACCGCCCGTTCGGCGGACAGGGGCTCGGGGTGCAGGCCCTGCAAATCGACCACGATCTGAGCGGCGGGATAGGCTCCCTCCAGCGCCGCCGCTGCGGCATAGGCCAGTTCCCGCTTCCCGCTGCCCGGTTGGCCACGCATGAGGGCCACCTGCGCTGGCCCCCGGGCAGGAGCGAGCACGGCCACCAGGGACGCCAGTTCGGGGGACCGGCCGGTAAACTCGGCTACGGGCGGCCGGAGCTGGGACAGCCGGCGCTGGACCAGGGGAACGGGGGGGGACGGCGCCGGCTGGGCCGCGATCACGCGCAGGGTGGCGCGATGCGCGGCGGCCTCGGGATGGGCGCTGGCCTCCTCTCCTGCGCCAGGGCCAGGGCGTGTTCGCCGCTGGCGAGCGCAGCGGCTAGGGCGCCCAACTCCCGGTCGACCACGCCGAGGTTGATCAGCGAGTCGCATTCGCCGGCGCGATCGCGCAGGTGGCGGGCCAGGGGTAGGCTGCGCTCAAAAGCGGCGCGCGCCGCGGCCCAGGCGCCCTGGCTCATGGCGAGCAAGCCGCGGTTCCCCCAGGTGCTGGCGATGGCCGCGGGATCCCCTAGCGTTTCGGCCAGCGCCAGCAGCTCGTCGTAGTACCGCTGCGCCGCGCTGGGCTGCCCCAGATCGGTATGGAGGTCGCCGAGGCTGCTGAGCGCCGCCATGATCTGGGCCGGGCGGTCAAGCGTGCGCGCCAGGGCGAGTTGCTGCTCCCGGTACGGCAGCGCGCGGGCCCCTTGCTGGCTGGCCAGGCAGATGTCCCCCAGACGGGTTAGCAGATCATACGCGGCTGGGAGATCGTCGGACGTCAGCGCCAGCGCCTGCTCCAGATAGGGGATCGCCGTTTCGGGCGGGCCCTGGAGGGTGCTAACCAGGGCAAGGTTGTGTAAGATAAGACGTTCGCCGGCGCGATCCCCGAGCGCCTGCAGCAGGGTCAGGGCCTCGGTGAAAAAGGCCTGGGCCGGCGGAAAGTGGCCCTGGTTGGCCGCGGCCTGCCCCAGGGCGTCAAGCAGCCCGGCTTCGGCGCGGCGCTGCCCCAGGGCGTGGGCCAGGGTGCGGGCCTGTTCCCAACAGGCGATGGCCTCGTCGAACTCGGCTAGCGCCTGGTGTAATTGGCCGAGTTCGACGAGCGCTTGCCCCTCGGCGGCCTGGTCGCCCCGGGCGCGGGCCGCGTGCAGATCCTGCTCTCGCCGGGTCATGGCCGGCCGGAGGTCCACGCGGGAGGCCGGAGCAGCAGGGGAGTCGGTCATGGGTGCCTCCAGGTCGGGGGTCAGGTGCTGCCAGAAAGTCGCAGTGGCCAGCATTATAGCACACACGGATACAAGGCGGGGCCTGGTAGTCTCTGCGACATATCCCAGCATACACACCATACACACCTGGTATCTGCGACCACCGGACCCGCGATAGGGGACGAGGGTGGTCCGGCCCGCCGGGGGTGGGGGGCGCCAGCCCAGCGAGAACCGGCCAACGCGCCAACCCCGCGGCGAGGATCGACAGGTAGCCGATTTTGGCGATCTGGCCGCGCGTAGCGTTGTTCCCGGACAGGAAGTAGGGCCGGTTGGTCGGCGGCACACACGGTCCGGCCGGCGGGCTGCCGCAAGTATAGCCGCTGAGGACCCCGCGGGAGACCGCCGTCTCCACGAAGCTGTAGAAGGCGCTGCCCGGCAGCACGTCCTCGAAGGTGCGGTTGGCCGGGTTGAGCAGCGGCCAACCGGCCGCCACCACGTCGATTTTGCTCAACTGGCCGCGCGTGACGTAGGCGTAGGGCAAGAAGTAGGGCCGGTTGAGCGGCGGCACGCACGGTCCGACGGGAGCCTGGCCGCAGGTATAGCCCGATACGATGGCGTAGGCGGCCGCCGTCTCCACGTAGACGACGAAGGGATTGCTCGGCGGTACGTCCTCGAAGGTGTAGGCCCCTCCCGGCGGCGTGCTGAGCGGCTTGTTGAAACCCAGGACAATGATCTTGACCATCTGGGAGCGCGTGGTGTTGTTGAAGGGCCTGAACGTGCCGTCGGCATAGCCGCTGATGACCCCATGGCAGTAGAGGTACTGCACCGGCACGTAGAAGTAGTCGATTGGGTGGACGTCGGAGAAGTTGATCGTGCAAGGGGGGGGGCTTGGCCCTGGCGTCTGCGTCGGCGGCACGCTGGTGTACGTCGGAACGGGCGTCGCACTCGGACCGCCAGGCGTTTGCGTCGGCGGCACCGGCGTAGCACTCGGCGTGCTGGTCGGCGTGGCCGTCTGCGCGCCGGGCGTCGGCGTGGGGGTAAGCGTCGGCGTCGGCGTCGTGGTGCGTGTCAGCGTCGGCAACGGGGTGAGCCTCGGCGTGGGCGTCGGCGGCGGGGCGCAGCTATTCAGCAGCACGGCTACGTCGTCGTCGCCGCTGTTCACGGCCAGCAGGTCGGCGCTGCCGTCGCGGTTGAAGTCGGCCACGGCCACCGCGACGGGCTGGATGCCGATGGCGAAGCTGGTGGCCGGGCCGAAGCCGCCGCTGCCGTTGCCCAGCAGCACCCACACGGTGGTGGTGTTGAAGGTCACGACGGCCAGGTCGAGGATGCCGTTGTGGGTGAAGTCGCCCGCCGCTACCGCGCGTGGGGTGCCGCCCACGCCGAAGTTGGTCGGCCCGCTGAAGCCGCCACTGCCGTTGCCCAGCAGTATCGACACGCTCTGGGAGTAGAAGTTCGCTACGGCCAGGTCGCGGTTGCCATCGCGGTTGAAGTCGCCCACCGCTATCGAGGTGGGGCCGGAGCCCACCGGGAAGTTGGTGGGCGCGCCGAAGCCGCCGCTACCGTTGCCCAAAAGGACCGATACAGTGATGGAGCCACCATTGGCCACAGCCAGGTCGAGGATGCCGTCGCGGTTGAAGTCGCCGACCACTACCGACCAGGGGCCGCTGCCCACAGGGAAGTTCGTGGCCGCGCCGAAAGTGCCGTCGCCGTTGCCCAAAAGAATCGACACGTTGTTGGCGCTGTTGTTCGCCACGGCCAGGTCGAGGATGCCGTCGCGGTTGAAGTCGCCCACGGCTACCGAGCGGGGTTCGGTGCCCACCGGGAAGTTGGTGGGCGCGCCGAAGCCGCCGCTGCCATCCCCCAGCAGCACCGACACGGTGTTGGAGTAGAAGTTCGCCACGACCAGATCGAGGTTGCCGTCGCGGTTGAAGTCGCCCACGGCTACCGAGCTGGGTTCGGTGCCCACGAAGTAGTTGGTGGCCGGCCCGAAG